>JABCOX020000100.1 GCA_013333395.2 Clostridiales bacterium
ACTAGCAACATTCATCCTCATTCTTTCAGAATTAGATAAATCATTAAATTCTTCGCAATCAGTATCAATTAATCTATCATTATTTTTCATTCTCTGTAATTTGAACAAAACATCCATAGATAAATTACTTATATCATATATTGGAATATCGTCTTCATAGATATATAAATTTTGCGTCCTATCATAAATACTATTCTTATCATATCCTTCTTCATTTATTATATATTGAACATTTGCATCAGTATATAATTCCATAAAACGATCAGGATGAATAACTTTAACCGGATCTTCATCAATATATAATGATCCATCAGCTATAATTGCTTCAGATATCTCTTTAAAACCAAGTCCCACTGTAACCTTTTTTAAAAGCAACGAATCGTATTGCTCTTGAGTAATCATTTTTTTAGCAAGCATACTATTATATTCTATTTTATCTACATCCATCAAATCTTTAGCAGCTTTTTTGTAAACCATTAATACTTTATTTGCCAAATCAGCTTTAGCAGCACCTGAATTTTCAGCAACATATACATCATACACTTTATCAGATATTTCAATATCATCAAAACAAATAACATTTTGATTTCTCCACACCCAACTCTGTGCAATGATTCTATCAAACTCATCTCTAATATAAAATACTCTACCATCAGGTGATACCATGCTATGTTCCATAGCAGTAACACCATTATCATTTATTCTTTGACAACAATCAGTTCTTTCACCAATAGTTAATCCTAAAGGGTCATCACATCTGAGCATTTCATACTTCATTCCATTCTCTTCTCCCACAATTCTTGGAATACTTGAATAATCACTAATTTCACCCTCATTATATATTTTTTGTATTTGCTCAAACTCTTTCTGTCCATACCCAAAACTTCTAGCCTCTTCAGCAACTCCATCATTTCCAATATCAATATTATCATATTCAACATTTTTAACATAATAAACAGCTGTATCAAGAGTTATTTCCTTAACTCTTCCAATATTAGCATCTATAATACGCTCAAATTGATTTTGGATAAAAGGAAGATTTTGCACATACTCATCATTCACAATAATTTTATCCAAATTCTTTATAAGAAAATTAGCAAATTGCTTATTATAATTCATTTTAAATCTATCAAACATTTTTTCCATTAAAGTCAAATTAATTAATCCTGGGAAATTCATGTCATTCATAATCTTTCGCATTTTCGACACTTTTTCTCTATCTTTTTGCAAATCAAAATTTATACTATAATTTCCATCATCATTTAAATTATATACTTCATTTAAAAAATCAATCCCAGATTCATCAGCCATCTTTATATAATCATAAATTAATTCAAAATTCTCTCTAGATATTTTTTGTGGAACATCATTAAATAATCTTATTAATTTAGTAAAACCAGCATCTTTCCCATCAAAAACTCCGATTGCATAAGCACCCTTTAACAAAGCTTCCATTTGCTTATACGATTTTATTTTAGAATCCCTAACTAATTTAGACCATTTCTTACTATTTCTCAAAAATTTATCTATTTCCTCAACCGGAAACATCTTCATAACAGCTAAATTAGGCAAAAATCTTCCTCCTGTTGCCTTATACCATTCTATTAAATTTTTCTGATATCTATCTTCCACCATTTCTGATATAACACCAGGATTTTTTAATTCTAAATTTATTAATTTTTCATTTGATAATTTTTCAAAAAACAATTGATAATTTTCAGAAAAAGCCCTTGATAAATTCACTCCTTCCAAATAAATAATCCATTCCGGATGTTCTCTAATCACATTAAAATTAAACTCATCATCCCCATCATAAAAAATTCTTTTCAAATCATCAGGAGCATCATCTCCTAAAAACATTTCAGGATACTTACTTTTAAAACATTCTGGAACATCCTCATCATATTTAGACGCTCTACTCAATATATTTTTTTCTATTTCCGCTTCAATTATCTTTACATCTCTACTTATTAAATATTCAGAAATTACATT
The DNA here is from genome assembly GCA_013333395.2 of Clostridiales bacterium. Lineage (GTDB taxonomy): Bacteria > Bacillota > Clostridia > TANB77 > CAG-508 > CAG-793. Next base: position 1,993 of record JABCOX020000100.1, read on the forward strand.
ATCTTTAACATCTTTTAAAGAATCGCCATATCTTTTTACTAAACTCACTATTTCTTCTATAGATAGTTCTGTCCAAAACAAATCACATTCATTATCGGACATTTCCTTTATTATCTTTTTAAAACCCACAAAAAAATCTTTATTAATAACAATATCAGCAAATTCAGGATTATTTTTTATATCATTAAAAGATAAAGCTCCCATATAAAACTTATTTTTTAATTCTTCATCAACATTATCATGGAAAAATAATTCAATATGTTTTTCCTTAAAATGCAATGGCAAATCATCGGAATAAGTCATACCTTTTTTAACAATATTATTATAGATTTCATCATCAATAACATTTATAATTTCATCTTTAGAAGAAACATTAATCCCTGTTATTTCAAGTGTTTCTAAATAATCACCATATTCTGCGCATAAATTTAAAAACTCTTCTTCGCCAAGTGAATCAATCAAATTTTTTAGCAAAACTATATAATTATCGTTATTGCTTAAATAAATATTTTCTGTTTTTTTCTCAACAAAATTTGGAGTTTTATCCCACGCTAAAAACAAATCTTTTATCTTTAAAATATCAATAAGCTCAGGATTATCTTTTATCATTCCTGCATTTATTTTACCAGTATAAAATGCATCCCTAATTTCCTCCGAAACTCCATTAATAAAAATTCTATTATAATCTTTTCTAAACTTTCCACCAATAAAATCATAATTAACTTTATTTGCAAACCTTTTTTGGATATCTTCATTTCTAACATTTAATAAAACATTATACATCCTATCCCTGAATTCTTCATAAGAATACTCCTCTTTATTGTTTGCATTTTTGATTTTATCAATCATTACAATAATATTTAAATAAATATTATTTTCATCATATTGATGAGAAAATATTCCACCAGTCTCTTCATCAAGTCTTATTATATTATCCATTCCATATTTTTTAATAAATTCTCGTTTTAATTCTGTATTAGCACCCATTCTAATCAAATCAAATGGAATTACTTTAACCATATCATTTATCAAATACAAATTATGCAATTGAGTCAATTCAATAAAATTTTTGATACCATAACTCAAGAGGTTATCCACAGTGCAAACATCTAAAATTTTTCTATCATTTAAGTATACAAACTTTTTTAAATCTTCTATTTCAATTCCTTTAATTTTACTAAGTTCAGCAAGTTCCAGTATTTTCTTTCCCCTAAATAAACAATCAATATCAATTCCAGAACTTATTAATCCATCAATTCCATATTTCTCTATAATTTCATTTATACTAATATTTGACTCCTGAACCATTTTCATTTCTGGCAAATCCTCAACAGTAATAAAATCAAACATTAATTTAACGTCATTCCAATTTTTAAAAGCTGTATATTTATTAACAGCAATATATTCCTTAATTGCATCTCTAAACAATTTATCTTTTTGAACATCATTTATATTATAATCTGGAATATCTATTAAATCATATACTTTATCAAATACTGAATAATATTTTTCTACAAAATCAGCACCATATAAATTAACTATTTTTTGATAAATTTCATCATTAGTAAAAGTTTTTTCTATACTGCTCATTTAACATCCTTCATTTTATCTATCGATAACTAATAATATACCACATTTTTTAACAAAAATCATCAAAAAAGGATATAGTTCTTCACTATATCCCAATATTCTTATTTCTAATATAACTCCCATTAAATTCTCTTTTTAAAATATCCATATAAACAACATCATAATATTTACCATTTAAAAAATAATTCTCCCTAAGCCTACCCGCTTCTTTAAAGCCGATTTTTTTATAACAATTAATAGCAACATCATTAAAAGAAAAAACACTAAGATAAACGCTATTCAAATTCAAATAATTAAATCCATAATCCAGTAATAAATTCAAAGCCTCCTGACCATATCCATTATTTCTAAATTTTTCATCACCTATAAAAATTCCTAATTCAGCCACTCCATCATTAGCGCTCTTTACATAAATTGAACAATTTCCAATCAATTCATCATTTTTCAATAATATTATTGCAAAACACTTATCCCCATTTTTTAAAGCAGTTTCAATAAATTCCTTATCCACTGCTTCAGTTAAAATATTTGAAGTATTTCCCATACCATCGCTTACTATTGGACTAGAAATCCATTCAACATACTTTTCAACATCATTAGGATTCATAGGAGACAAATATAATCTATCACCAATAAATTTCTTATAATATTTCATATTTTCCCCCAATCATTAATCACTCATATCAAAATCAAGTACAACTTCAATTTTATAATCTGAATACTTACTTCTAATTTCTTTACATATTATATTATAAAGTTCTTCCCTATCCTCTATCTTATAATCAATAATAATATCAAATTTAATATTTTTTTCTTTTTCATTGATATAAAAACCGTGCATTTGAATAATTCCATCATAAGAAAAAACAATATCACTAATTTCTTTTCTTAATTTTATAATTTCAATATTCTTGGTATTTATAGAATATACACCAACCGTGTGAATAATAACACCAAATTTATTCATAATTCTCTCTGTTATTTCTCTTGAAATATGATCAACTTCGCTAACACTTAATGTATCAGGCAATTCAACATGAACACTTCCATAATATTTATCAGGTCCATAATTATTAAGTAGCAAATCAAATACCCCATTAACTTTATCAATTAGCATAATTTCATTTTTTATATCAATTGCCATTCTTCCATCAATTCTATATCCAACAATGTCATTAATAGAATCTTTAACCATTTCTATGCCTGTTTTAAAAATAATAATTGATACTAATACACCAACATATGCTTCCAAATTAATATTCCATACTAAATATATAATTCCTGAAGCTAAAACCGAAATTGATACAATTGCATCATTCAACGCATCAACTCCACTTGCAATTAATGTGTCAGAATTCACCAATTTACCTTTCTTTTTCACATATATTCCAAGCAATAATTTAACAAAAATGCCCAAAACAATTACAATAATAGTAAACTTATTATAACTAATTTCTTCTGGTTTTATAATCTTCTTACATGATTCCATAAAAGCTGCAATACCTGCATAAATTATAATAGCTGATATTATAAATGAAGCTATGTATTCAATTCTCCCATGACCATACGGATGCTCCTTATCAGGTTTTTTAGATGCAAATTTAGTGCCTGCAATAGCAATAATACTAGAAATAACATCACTTAAATTATTTATCGCATCCGAAATAATCGCAATAGAATTAGCAAAAAATCCTACTAAAGCTTTGAATCCTACTAAAACTATATTTAATACAATACTTATTATACTAGTTCTTATAATAATTTTTTCACGTTTTTTTCTCACTATTCCTCCAATTTATAATCCAATCCATATTGCTCTTTAAGTTTAGTCCTCATACCTCTTTTTAATAAATCTTCACTTTGAATAATTTTACTATTACTAACAGTGTAACGAGAAGCTTCAGCAGCACTTTTTATTAAATCTATTTTTTCCTTTTTCTCACTTTTTCTGATATATTTTTCATCAATTTCCATTCTATTCAAACTATATTCTGCAATCCCATTTACCATAATTAACAAAGATGAATTTCTATATCTTGAATTTTGTGCTCTATTATTAATAGACCAGCATAATCTCTTTTCCATTCTATCACTAATATTTAATTTAGCCTTCATCTCAGGTGTCAAAATTTTTTCACAAGTCATTAAACTTTCTTCGCTATTTACCAAATCCTTGGATTGCAAAAAATCTTCCAAAGCCATGTTAAATAAAATATTGGTTCTATCATAATTTCCAACAAAAGCATTTAAATTTTCAACATTCAACCTAGGTTTAATTTTTATATCTTTAAAATTTCCCTCTTGAATATTTTGCATAATTTCATCACTATTAGTGATTATATAACCATTTGCAGCTAAATTTATAATCGCTAATTCAACATCATGAGTAACTTTTTTCTTATCCACTGGTATTCTAGTACTTGAATATAATTTATCAAGTTCCCTTAACATATTTAAATCTTTAACACCCTTAACATTAATACATGATTGAATATCTTTCTTAATTCTGATCAACCCATTTTTAACAAAATCAGGCGAATCAAAAAATGGAATTTCATTTAATACATCAATAGATTCTAAAATATGTTCATCAATAACATCTTTTTTAAATTTTCCATATATTTTAAAAATCTTCTCCAAATAATCATTTGATATATGAAAATCAGATAAAGCTTCTAACATTTCCTCGCTTAAATTCACCATACTTTTACGTCTATTTTGAAAATTTTCATCTTGAATTATTTGCTCTGAAATATCGGAATAAGCTCCAATTTTTCTTTTTATTAATATTAGAAGTTTCAAAGAATTAGTAGCATAATCCTTATTTTTTTGATTATGTATTACACCATACTTTAAAGCCAAATTCATAATATCTCTTAAATTATTAATACCTCTATCATTAACAATCTTTTCAAAAACTTCAATTGGTATAGTTCCTATAAAAGGTAAAAATCTATCGAAATTAGATAAATTTCCTCTATTCATTTTATACAAACCATCTACAAAAGATTTCATAAATTTAGTATATCCGAATGAAGAATTTTTATAACTAACTTCATTTCCCCAATAATTAACAAAATTTCTAAGATTATTTCCATTTAACCTTCCTAAAACTTCTGTAATATCATTATAATGCCTAACTCCTGCAATATCACATAAATACATTTCAATTTTTTTATCAATTTTCGCAGAATAGATTGAATCCAATACATCATTTTCAATATTATACAATCCACTTCTTTTCTCTCTATCGTACTGTCTCAATTCATTCAAAGTTAAAATGTTTGATAACATATATCCCAATTCATTCGTTGCTTCTGGCAAATACTTTTCACGATTTGAAGCTTTACCGTCTGCAATTCTTTCGATTTTATTCAATTTATTTTCCCAAATATCTTTAAGCTCATTTCCATATAATTCAACATTTTGTTCTATAAATTTATCTCTTGAGCCAAAAAAATATTCTTCCATCATATCCATCTCAGAGCCTTCAACCCTAGATAGAAACATCATAGTTCTTGCAAAAACACCTTCATCCATATATGACAAATCATAATTATAATAACCATAATCCCTTAATTTTCTTAATTTTTTACTAGGGATACTTTTTATTACTTTCCCCTTTTGGATATAATGATTTATACACATTTCAGCGAATAAATTAGCAAAACTTTCTTCAATAACAAAATTCATAGAAGATTCGCTTACAATTGCATGAGCATATTCGTGAATAATAGTATGAATCATGTAAATCGTACCAGTTTTTTCCTTAAGATAATCATCCATAATATATATTTGATTAAGCAACGGCTGGAAATAAGCGCAAGCATATTTTACTTTACTAGGACTATAATCAACATATGTGGGTACTTTATCAAAACATTCTTCAAGCAACTCAAGATTATCATCTCCAAAATTATCTCCAACAAATTCACGCATAATATCTTTAGCTTCAGAGATATTTCTTTTAGCAACCTCATCAGTAATATTTCCACTATATACTACTGTCTTTGCTAATTTAGCAACACCTTTTATTATTTCTTTTATTTCGTTTATTTGCATAAAATCCCCCTAATCCAGTAAAATTTCCGGATTCATCTCACTTGTAGTCTTCCAATCAATTCCATATTTATTCTTTAAAATTTCTTTCTTTTTAGCATCAAACTTATGAATATATCCAAATGTCTTTTTAATACCTTGGCTTTCCAATATTTCTTCAACTTCCCTATTTACTGTCTGAAACAATTCTGCATATTCTTCACTATACTCTATCTCATCATACTTTAGTCCCATAAAATCCTCCAATATTATTTTTTAAACATTTTTAATATCATATTCTTTAATTTATCCCAAAAACTCTCTTTCTTAATTTCCGGTACATTTTTCTCTTGATGATTCTCTAATTTTTTATTATTTCTTTCTTCAAAAATTTTCTCAATATCATATTTTTCCTTCAATTCATTCTGATATTTTTTCTCATTTTCAGAATAAATTGTCATTAATCTCTTTTTCTCTTCTTCATCATCACACCAATATTTCAAATTAAGCATGGCAATTATCGCTAAAGTCTCATCTTTTAAATTTTGATCCTTAATTGGTTTATTAACATCGATAATTTTATTATAATTCTTACTCTTTTCTTTCTTAAAATATTTTCTTATACTTTCAGGAACTTTATTTTTATCATATGAATCCAAACACTCTATAAAATTATCAACCTCAGCATAAGCTTCTCTCGTATTAATAGAAATTGTCATAATCCCCCCTATTTTAAATTACATCATTATAATTATTGTTTCCAATCATAACTTTTTTAGCATATGAACATTCAGGAATAATTTTTATTTTCTTATTTCTCGCTTCATTAACAATAACATCCAATAATCTTTTAGCAATTCCCTGACCCTTATAATTTGGATTAACTTCTGTATGAAAAATAATCCATCCTTCATCAGAGTCTTTAAATTCACATACTCCAATTTCATTATTTCCAAACAACGCAACACTTTTATTATCTTTAAACTCTATTTTAACTTCTTCCATATTAAACCTTCCATCTCTACATTTATATCAAATTCTAACATAAGATTAGTAATATTACTATAAAATTAAT
>JABCOX020000101.1 GCA_013333395.2 Clostridiales bacterium
ATTAGCAAAAAAACACGAAGTTGAAGAAATTATAATTGCAATTCCATCAGCATCTAAAGAAAGAATAGACAAAATAGTAACAGAATGCCATAAAGTAGAATGTGAAATTAAAATATTACCATCAATCTATATGCAAATGGAAGAAAATGAAAAAGTAAGCCCAATGAGCCAAATTAGACCATTATCATATGAAGACTTTTTAGGAAGGGACCAAATTGTAGTTGATGATACACAAATCAAAAATGATTTAGCAGACAAAGTTATTTTAGTAACCGGTGGAGGAGGATCAATAGGTTCAGAGCTATGTAGACAAATAGCAAAAGCGAATCCAAAAACATTAATTATTTTTGATATATATGAAAACAATGCATATGACATTCAACAAGAATTATTAAGAAAATACCCAAGCTTGGATTTAAGAACTATAATAGGTTCAGTAAGAGATTATGATAGATTAGAAAAAGTATTTAAAAAGTTTAAACCAGATTTAGTATATCATGCAGCCGCACATAAACATGTTCCTTTAATGGAAGTAAGCCCATATGAAGCAATTAAAAATAATAGCTTTGGAACATTAAATACAGTAAAACTAGCAGATAAATACAAAGTTAAAAAGTTTGTATTAATATCAACAGATAAGGCTGTTAGACCAACAAATGTAATGGGAGCAAGTAAAAGAATTTGTGAAATGATTGTTCAAACATACGACAAGATTTCAAAAAATACGGACTACGTAGCAGTTAGATTTGGTAATGTTTTAGGATCAAATGGATCAGTAATACCACTATTTTTAAAGCAAATAGAAAATGGCGGTCCTGTTACAGTAACTGATGAAAAAATGGAAAGATTTTTTATGACAATACCAGAAGCTGTAAGCTTAGTATTACAAGCAGGATGCTACGCTAAAGGCGGTGAAATATTTGTATTAGATATGGGAAAACCAGTAAGAATAAAAGCTTTAGCAGAGAAATTAATTAGATATAAAGGTTTAGAACCTAACAAAGATATTGAAATTAAAATTACAGGATTAAGACCAGGTGAAAAACTATATGAAGAAAGATTAATGGAAGAAGAAGGAATGCAAACAACACCTAATAAATTAATAAGTATAGGAAAACCTCTTAATATTCCAGAAAGCTTTTTAAAGGATTTAGATGACTTAATTAAATCTGCTTATAATAATGATGATGAAATAAAAGATAAAGTTGCAAAAATTGTAACAACATATAAAGTTGATAAAGAAAGAATAGGTAAATAATATGAGTGAAATAAGACCATTTGAAAATAAAGTTTGGCTAGCAACCCCAACAATGCACGGAGACGAAATTAAATATGTTCAAGAAGCGTATGAAACGAATTGGATGAGTACAGTTGGAGAAAATATCAATGAAGTTGAAAGAATTACATGTGAAAAAACTCAAAGTAAATATGCAGTTGCACTTGCAAGTGGAACCAGTGCATTACATTTAGCAGTAAAGTTAGCAGGAGTAAAACCAGGAGATAAAGTATTTTGTTCAGATGTAACTTTTGCAGCAACAGTAAACCCAATAGTTTATGAACATGGGGTTCCTGTATTTATAGATACAGAATATGAAACATGGAACATGGATCCTGAGGCTTTGGAAAAAGCATTTGAAATATATCCAGAAGTTAAAGTAGTAGTGGTAGCACATTTGTATGGAACACCTGGAAAAATTAATGAAATTAAGGCCATATGTGATAAGCATAATGCAATAATAATAGAAGATGCGGCAGAAAGTTTTGGAGCAACATATAAAGGAAAACAAACAGGAACATTTGGAGATTTTAATTGTATTTCATTTATTGGAAACAAGATAATAACAGGATCATCAGGTGGAATGTTATTAACAGATTCTTTAGATGCAGCTAATAAAGCGAGAAAATGGGCAACTCAATCAAGAGAAGAAGCACCATGGTATCAACACGAAGAAATTGGTTACAATTACAGAATGAGTAATGTAATTGCCGGAATCGTAAGAGGACAATTACCATATTTAGATGAACATATCGCTCAAAAGAAAGCAATCTATGAAAGATATAAAGATGGATTTAAAGATTTACCAGTCCAAATGAATCCAATGAATTTAACAGATTCAAATCCAAATTATTGGTTAAGCTGTATGATTATAAATCCGGAAGCAATGGCCAAGCAAGTAAGAGGGGAACAAGATTTTCTATATGAAAAAGAAGCAGGAAAATCAAGTCCACAAGAAATCTTAGATACATTAGCATCAATAAATGCAGAAGGTAGACCAATTTGGAAACCAATGCACATGCAACCAATATATAGAATGAATCCGTTTATAACAAAGCACGGTAATGGTAGAGCGCAGACAAATGCCTATATTAAAGAACAAGCAGAAGATGTCGGAATGGATATTTTTAATAGAGGATTATGCTTACCATCAGATAACAAAATGACAAAAGAACAACAAGATATAATTATTGAAGCAATTAAAAATTGTTTTAAAAAATAAAGTATATACAAAGTAAGGAGTATACATGTATAGAAAATA
>JABCOX020000102.1 GCA_013333395.2 Clostridiales bacterium
GGAAGAAATGTAAAAGTAGAAGGACAATTCAGATCATACAATAGTTATGAAAAAGAAAAAAATAGATTAATATTAACAGTATTTGCAAAATCAATCGAATTTATTGAAGATGAAATTGATAATATTGAATCAACACAAGGAATTGCAACAAATGAAGTAGAGTTAATTGGTTATATATGTAAGCCACCAATTTATAGACAAACACCATTTGGAAGAGAAATAGCAGATGTATTATTAGCAGTAAATAGAGCATATAATAAATCAGACTATATTCCATGTATAACATGGGGAAGAAATGCAAGATTCTGTTCAGAAATGACTGTAGGAACAGAAGTTAAAATTATAGGTAGAGTTCAATCAAGAAACTACGAAAAGAAATATGAAGATGGTACTGTAGAACAAAGAGTAGCATATGAAGTATCAGTAGCAAATCTTGAATTAATAAATAATGAAGAAAATCAAGCAGAAGAAAAAGAAATAGAAGAGTAAATAGAACAAATTTAATATATTGTAAAAAATTAGGAGCTTGAAAATATGAGAGCTCCTTTCTTTTGCAATTTATTGACTTTTAAGACAATTGACTTTATAATAAAAAGGTATAATATACAAGGAGGAAAGTTATGGGTGAAGTAATAGTCATCACATCTGGTAAAGGAGGAGTTGGTAAAACAACCACAACAGCAAATCTTGGTTCTGCATTAGCAATGCGCGGAAAAAAAGTAGTTTTGCTAGATACAGATATTGGCTTGAGAAACCTAGATGTTGTAATGGGATTGGAAAATAGAATCGTATACGACATTGTAGATGTTATCGAGGGAAAATGTAAATTAAGACAAGCTTTAATAAAAGATAAAAGATTTACAGATTTATTTTTGTTGCCCGCAGCCCAAACTAGAGATAAAGACGCAATAAATGAAGATGAAATGATCAGATTAACTCAAAGATTAAAAGAAGAGTTTGATTATATAATTGTAGACTGTCCAGCTGGAATTGAGCAAGGATTTAAAAATGCAATATCAGGAGCAGATAGAGCTATAGTTGTGACAAATGCAGAAATTTCATCAATTAGAGATGCTGATAGAATTATAGGATTATTGGAATCATCAAACATTAGAAACCCTGAATTAATAATAAATAGAATCAGACCTGATATGGTAAAAAGAGGCGAAATGATGGACGTTGAAGATATATTAGACCTGTTATCAATAGATTTAATAGGTGTAGTACCAGAAGACGAAAATATCATCACTCAAACAAATAAAGGTGAACCAGCAGTAGCTAACAAAAAAGCAGCTTCAGGAAAGGCGTATATCGAAATAGCTAGAAGAATTTTAGGTGAAAACGTTGAAATCACAATTCCTGGAAGGAAAAAAGAATCGTTCTTTAGTAGAATATTCAAAAATAAATAAACTGAAAATATGGAGGAAGAAATGTTCTATTTCAATAAATTTTTTAAAAAGAATGAAAACACAAGCGAAGAAAAAGGCAAAGTAAAAAATAAGGAACATGCAAAAGAAAGATTACATTTAGTATTAATGCAAGATAGAGCAAATGTTTCAGCTGACTTTTTAGATATGATGAGACAAGAAATTATAGATGTAATAAAGAAATATGTTAATGTAGATGACAAAGAAATAGATGTAAAATTAACAAACAAACAAAATAGCGATGGAACATTAGGAGCTCCAGCATTATATGCAAATATTCCTTTTAAAAGTGTAAAAAGCGAAATAAAACTTGAAATAAATAAGGAAGAAAACACAAAACAAAAAGCAAAAAGAGAAAAAATCGAAGCTGAAGTCAAAGCACAAATCGCAGACGAAAAAAAGAATGAAGAAATAGAAAAAAAGACTTCTAAAAAAACTGAAAAGAAATTAGTAGAGCCAGTAGAAAAAAAGAAAAAAGCAGAAAAAATTGAAACTCCTAAAACAAGTAAATAATTTGTTGAATTAATATACAAAGGAGATAAGATTGAAAAAGAGATTAAGTAAAAACATTGAATGGATAATACTAATAGCCACAGTATTATTGTCAATAATAGGATTGTTTGCAATTTATTCAGCAACAGCAAGTACTAAACATGAAGAATTTTATAAACAATTAATGTGGCTAGGAATAAGCATTCCAGTAATGATTGCATTAATAATAGCCGATTATGATCAATTAGCAAAAGCGGTCCCGGTGCTTTATGGAATAAGTTTGTTATCCCTTGTAGCGGTATTATTTACAAAGCCAATAGGAGGAGCAACCAGCTGGTTTGTAATAGGAAGTATATCAGTACAACCATCTGAATTTTCCAAAATAATATTTATAATAACAATAGCATTATTGATAGCAAAAATTAAAAAAAATAATGAAAATGATATTAATAAACCACTAAAATTAATGCAGGTATTAGCAGTAGCAGCAATACCATTATTATTAATACTAAAACAACCGGATTATGGAACAGGTTCAGCATTCGTATTTGCATTATTATGTATGCTATTTACAGCAGGAATTTCAAAAAAATATATAATAACGGGTACATTATTAGTAGTAATAATCATACCATTATTATACTTCTTTGTCTTACCACCACATGCAAAACAAAGAATTCAAGTATTCCTAAATCCTGCGGTAGACCCTAGAGGATCGGGGTACAACTTAACGCAATCTAAAATCGCAATAGGTGCAGGACAATTAACAGGAATGGGATATTTAAAAGGAAACCAAACTCAATTAGGATTCCTATATCCAAAATCGACAGACTTTATCTTTTCTGTAATAGGAGAAGAATTAGGATTTGTAGTAGCAGGATCAATCATAATTTTATATGTAGTTCTGATAACCAAATCCATATCAATAGCCAAAACCGCAAGGGATGAATTAGGCTCATTAATAGCCAGTGGGATAACAGGAATATTTTTCTTTCACATGATTGAAAATATTGGAATGACAATAGGAATGCTTCCAATCACAGGTGTTCCATTACCTTTTGTAAGTTATGGCGGAAGTTCATTATTAAGTAATTTTATAATGATAGCATTATTATTAAATATAAGTGGTCGTAGACAAAAAAATATTTTTATAGAATAGGTCAAAAATGATAAAGAAATTAAAAATAGGAAATGTAGAATTAGAAAATAATTTAGTTTTAGGACCAATGGCAGGCTATACAGACCTGCCATTTCGTATTATTTGTGAAAAGTATAATCCAGGTCTTGAAGTAACAGAAATGGTTAGTGCAAAAGGTTTATACTATGACGATTCCAAAACAAAAGAATTATTTAATACAACAGGTCAAACAAACAAAATATCAGTTCAAATATTCGGAAGTGATGTAAAAGCGATGGGCTATGCAGCAAAATATTTATCAGAAAATAATATTGGAGATATCATAGATATAAATATGGGCTGCCCAGCGCCTAAAATAGTAAAAAATGAAGACGGAAGTAAGCTTCTATTAAACTTAGACTTAGCAGAAGATGTAGTAAGAGCAGTAGTTGATAACAGCACAAAGCCAGTTACGGTAAAAATAAGAAAAGGCTGGGATCATCAGCACATTGTTGCAGTAGAAGCAGCAAAGAGAATTGAACGAGCAGGGGCATCTGCAATTGCAATTCATGGAAGAACACGTTCAGATTATTATACAGGTACTGCAGATTGGGATATCATCAGACAAGTTAAAGAAAATGTAGGAATTCCGGTAATAGGAAATGGCGATGTAAAAACACCAGAAGATGCCAAAAGAATATTTGAACAAACAAATGTTGATGGAATAATGATAGCTAGAGGAACTTTAGGTAACCCATGGATATTTAAACAAATAAAGGAATATTTAGAAACTGGCACATATTCAAAAATAACAAACGATGAACTACTAAAAGTAATGTTAGAACACATTGACTTAGAAGTTAAAGAAAAAGGCGAATACACTGGAATTCGTGAAATGCGAAAACATATTTCATTCTATTTAAAAGGTCTAAAAGATGCATCAGAAATGAGAAATAGAGTAAATAGAATAGAAAATAAAGAAGAGTTAAAGCAAACATTAATTGAATATTTAAAATAATTTACTCAATAATAGAATTATAGCAAATAACTAATATTTATTAATAAAGTAACTTATATAATCAAAATATAGTCTGGCAAATTAATAGAGCTAGGCTATTATTTTTTTTAAATTAATTTTAATAAAGCTGAGAAGATATAAATTAGAAATAAAAATATTGTAGATAGAATATGATATAATAAATTAAAAATTTCATGAATTTAAAATAAATTTTAAATTGAATTGGAAATAATTTGTTAAGAATTAAATTTGAATTTTAACAAAAGTAGGAGCACAAAATATGGATGTAGAAAAATATCTATCGAACTTTTTTAAAGGAACTAAAAACCCTAATTTAAAAGGAATGAAATTTTTAATGGATGAATTAAGTCATCCAGAAAATGATTTAAAAATAATTCATATTGCAGGTACAAATGGAAAAGGCAGTGTTACAGAGATGATAACAAATGTGCTAATAAAAGAGGGTTATACTGTCGGAAAATTTATTAGTCCCCATTTAGTACATTATAACGAAAGAATCAGTATAAATAACAATAATATTACTAATGCAGAAATGGAAAAATTAATTAATGAAATTAAACCAGTAATGGATAAATACAATTCCAACAATGAAATACCTATTACATTTTTTGAACTAGTAACAACAATGTCTTTTTTATACTTTAAGCAAAAAAAATGTGATTTTGTTGTATTAGAAACTGGATTGGGTGGCCTATATGATTGTACTAATATCATAAATCATCCTCTTGTAAGTATTATTACTTCAATAGGTTATGATCATATGCATATATTGGGAGATACATTACCTAAAATAGCATTTCAAAAAGCTGGTATCATAAAACATAATTCTCATACAGTAATATTTGAATCACAACAAGATGTAGATAATATTTTTATTGAGAAATGCAACAAAGAAAATAATATTATTCATACAATCAAGAATGTAGATATTAAAAACTATCATTTCGATGACTTATTTCAGTATTTTGATTATAAAAATTTGAAAAATATAAAAATAAATCTTAGAGGAAATGTTCAAGTGAAAAATGCTTGTTTATGTATAGAGACTTTTAATATTTTAAATAAATTAGGATACAATATTAGTCTTGTTAATATAAAAGAAGGATTGAGTAGCGTGATACATAAAGGAAGAATGGAGAAATTAAATAATGAGCCACTGATTATATATGATGGTGCACATAATGAACCAGCCATAAAAAATCTTCAAGATATGGTAAAAATGTATTATTCTAAAATGAAAAAAGTTTATATAATTTCGATATTAAAAAGAAAAGACTATATAAATATGTTAAAATTAATTGCTGAAGATAAAGAGGCTATATTTATTCTTACATCTGGAGATGATACAGAAACTTTTGCATCAAATGATGAATTATTTGAATGTATGAAACAATTTACGCCGAAAAATAGATTATATAAAAAGAGTTTAAATGAAGCTATAGAGGATGCACTTAAGAGTGAGAGGGATACAGTTAGTTTTGTTATAGGTAGTTTTTATATTTACGGTAGTGTTATTAATATAATAAATAATAAGTAAACTTGGAGTATAAATTGTTAAGGATATCTATAGACAAGCTATAAAAAATATTTCAGTAAAATATTAGAAGAGGAATCAAAAGATTATAATACCTTTAAAGTACACACTAAATAAAAATAACTTTATGTTATAATATTCAGTAGTACTTTGGAGGTATTTTTTATGGGAAAACAAAGAAAATGGACATTAGAAGAAAAAGAAAAAATCGTAAAAGAATTTAGAAATGGTGCAACAATATCATATTTAATGAAAAAATATAATATAAGTGGTTTTGGCACTGTAAGTAGGTGGAATCAAGAATTTGAGAAAGGAACTTTAGGACAAAATAATAGAGGAAGAAGAAAACAAGAAATTGAGGATATAGATATATTAAAAAAATCTTATGCTCTTCTGATAAAAATCCGCAACGAGCAACACAAATAGAAAAATATTTAATAATCGATCAATTAAAAATTGAATTTCCAGTATCACGCATTTGTTTAGTTCTTGATGTTAATAGAAGAAGTTATTACAAATGGTGTCAAAATGGAAAGAAAATTGCAAATAAATTTGATGAAAATGATGCAAAAATAATATCAGAAGAGCATAAAAATAATAATGGAATATATGGAACAATTAGGTTAAAATATGCTATCCAAAACAAATTTGGAATTATATTTAATCATAAGAAGATAAGAAGATATAAAAAAATATTGGGATTAGAAACAATAAAAAGAACTAAAAAAGGATTGTCAGTTTCAAGAGCAAAAGAAAAGAACCTTATAAATAAGGCTCCATATTTAATCGAATGTAATTTTAAATCAGATGCTTTCGGACAAAAAATGTCATCTGATGTTAGCTATATAAAGTGTAGTGATGGAACACTATATTTATCAGCTGTTAAAGATTACTTCAATAATGAAATTGTACCATATTCTACATCAAATAACAATGATGTAAATTTGATTTTAGAAAGTTATAAAGACTTAAATATAGAGGAAAATGCAACAATCAACACAGATCAAGGTGAAGTTTATTTTTCTTACGAATATGTTGAATTAGCCAAAAATAATAAATTTAATAGAAGTATGTCACACCGTGGACATTGTTGGGAAAATTGTCCTATTGAAAATTGGTTTATGCAATTAAAGCATGAGTGGTTGTGCTTGTTTAGAAAATTAACAAGAGAATAAACCAGAAAAGAAATAAAAAAATACGTTCAGTGGTATAACACTGAACGTATTCAAAAGAAGTTAGGATACTTGTCACCAGTAGAGTATCGATTAAAATATTTAAATTAAATACTTTTTTATTTAGTGAGTACTTGACAGGTACTAGTATCAAATGATTCCTCTTCTTTCATATATTATTTGTAGCTAACATTTTAACAACTAATTTATAATATTAAAATAACTCGGCACATATGTACCGAGTTTTTTATACTTTTAATTTTTTAATAATTTTAATTTCATCATATAGTTGTTTAATTCTATCTTCACGAGCAACTATTGCATCACTAAATTCAGTAATTAATTGTTTATAATTTTCGATAGTTTCACCAGGTTTTAATAGCATTTTCATACCAGCACCATAATATTCCTTTGTACGCTCAGAATGGGTAGATTGAATCTTCCTATCATAAGATTCAACAGTACGTAAACGTTTTAGTTGGTCTTTAAGATAATTGATATAATTGAAAATTCCAGCAATTTCATATAAAATATCGTCTATAACAACTTTGAACAAAGCCTTTAAAGGCTTTTTATTAATTTTACCAAGATGTTGATTTTGCTTTAAAAAATCAAGAGCAACAACATTTTTGGGCGGTTCAGTATCCACAATCATATCTTTCAAAGTTTCAGATATATTAACATGAGTTTTATAATGACGTTTAGTAACAAGAGCATCATATTCATCAGCAACTCTAATTATTTGACCAGATAGAGGAATGTCTTTTTTTGTCAATCCCCTAGGATAACCAGTACCATTAAGAGCCTCATGGTGATACCAAGGTCCATCGGAATAATACATTAAGTTATGATCCTTCATGCAATACTCATAACCTTTAGTCGTATGTGTTTTCATAATTTCGAACTCTTCCGGAGTTAATTTTCCATCCTTGTGAAGAATCTTAGGATCGATAAACAATTTACCAACATCATGAACATATCCAGCAACAAGACAATGTAAAATAAATTTGCTATTAAAATGCATATAAGTACAGATTCTAGCAGTTAAATTACCAACATTTTGACAATGTTTATGAGTCATAAAATCTAGATTTTGCATAACAGATAAGCTATTTTGTAAATCTGGATCCTAATCATGAATATTAACATTATAAGGACTATAAAATTCAAATTTTTCTTCTAACATAATTTCTCCTTCGTATAAAAATATTTTAGCATTAAAAAAAATATGTTTCAACTAGTCAGCTAAAATAGACAACACTAAGCTTTTATGGTAAGATAATTAAGACAAAATGGATATTATATCAAAATTGAAAGGAGCAATGAAATGTATCTAAAAAGACTTGAAATTCAAGGATTCAAATCATTCGCAGACAGAACTATTTTGGAATTTCAAGGTGGTGGAATAACAGCTGTAATAGGTCCAAATGGATCGGGTAAAAGTAATATATCAGATGCAATAAGATGGTGTTTGGGCGAACAAAGTATGAAATCTTTAAGAGGAAGTAAATCTGAAGATATTATATTTGCAGGAACACAGGCAAGAAAAGCGCTATCATTTGCTGAAGTAGAAATGACATTTGATAACAGTGATAATGTTTTAAACATAGAATTTCAAGAAGTAACAATAAAGAGAAAAATCTATAGAACAGGTGAATCAGGATATTTTATAAACAATGTTCCTTGCAGATTAAAAGATATAATTGAATTATTCATGGATACAGGTATTGGAAGAGATGGATATTCAATCATTGGACAAGGGCGTATAGATGAAATATTAAGTGCAAAATCAGAAGATAGAAGACATATATTTGAAGAAGCGGCAGGGATTGTAAAATACAGAGTCAGAAAAGAAGAATCTGAAAAGAAATTAGAACAAACAAAATTAAACCTGATAAGAATAAACGATATATTAACAGAAATTGAATCAACAATAGAACCATTAAAAGAACAATCAGATAAAGCAAAAAAATATTTAGATTTAAGAGAAAATTTAAAAAATATCGAAGTGGGATTAATTTTATCAAAAATAGATTCGACAAAACAAAAATTAATAGAGATTCAAGAAAACAAAGTAATATTCGAAGAAAATGATAAAAACGAAAACAATAAATTACTTAAATTACAATCAGAAAAAGAAGAATTAAAATTAAAATATGAACAAATTATTGAAGAAATAGAAAGAATTCAAAACATTTCATCAGATAGTAAAACAAAATTAGAAAAAATAAATTCTGATATCAATTTAAGTAATGAAAGAATTTTAAATAATAATGAAAACATATCAAGGCTAGAAAATTCAATAACAGAAACAACAGATTCAATAGCTAAATTAAAAGAAGAAAAAGAAAATAAAAATTTCAAAAAAGAAAATTTAGCAAAAAATAAAGAACATTTTGACAAAGAATTAGCAGAAAAGCAAGCAGAATTAAATAAAATAACACAAACACTATCATCAAAAGCAAAAGAGATTGAAGAAAAGAAGAAAATAATTGAAGAAAATACGGAATTAAAGTATGAATTACAACAAAAATTAAATGAGCAAGAAATAACTATCAAAAACGCAAATGATAGAATAAAGCAATTAGAAAAAGATCTTGTATCAATTATTTCAAATTTAGATAAAAACAGAATAATAAAAAATGAAAGATTACTTCAATTTAAAGAAATTGAGAATAATAGAAATAAATCAATTGTAGAATTATCAGCAAAACAAGAACAGATAAATCAAATTGAATTAAAAATAAAAAGCTTTGATGAAAAAATAAATTTATACCAATCAGAAAAGAGAATAAAAGAATCAAAAGTTAAATTCTTAGAAGAGCTTGAAAGAGAAAAAGAAGGATACGCAAAAGCAGTAAAAAGCATAATAACTGAATGTGAAAAAAATCGCGAAATAAAGCAAGGGTATAAGGGCGTAATTGCAAACATAATTAAAGTAGATAATAGATATGCTACAGCAATTGAAATGTTATTAGGAGCATCAATTCAAAATATTGTAACTAAAGCAGAACAAGATGCAAAAACAATGATTGAATATTTAAGAAATAATAATTTAGGTCGAGCATCATTTTTGCCAATGACAACTGTTAAAGGCAATAAACTTGATAGATACAAATCAGTTGAGGGCACGATAGGAATTGCATCAGATCTAATATCTTATGAAAAAGAATATGATGGAATAATGCAAAATCTTTTAGGAAAAGCAGTTATTGTAGATTCGATGGAAAATGCAATAAAATTAGCGAAAGAAAATAGATATTCATTTAGAATAGCGACACTTGAAGGAGATATAATAACACCATCAGGATCAATGACAGGTGGATCAATAGCAAAGAAAACAAGTAATATTCTAGGAAGAACTGAAGAGATAAAAACTTTAAAACAAGAAGTAATAAAACTAGAAAATTCAATAAAAGAATTAGAAGAGCAAAAAGAAGAGTTTTCAAAATCTAATGCAGAACAAATTGAAAGCATTGAAAAACTAAAAGCAGAAATGCAACAAAATGAAATAATTTTTGCAACAGAGCAAGAAAAAATGAATTCTATAAATAAAGAAGTAACATCACTAGAAAATGAGAAAAATAAAAAACAACAAGAAATTACAAATCACAATAAAAATATAGAAACATCAAACAATAATAAAAATCAATTTTTAGAAGAAATAGAAAAAATCGTAGAAAATTCTAGAGAATTAAATGAAGAAATCACAGAATATGCACAAAAACATCAAGCAGACCAAGATAAAATTGATATACTAAATGAAGATATCACAAATTTAAAAATATCAGTATCATCATTCGAAGAAAGTAATCTTTCAATAGATGAAAAAATTGAAAGAATTACATCTGAAATAGAATCAAAAACAATAAATATAGAAAGCCATAAAAAAGAAATTATACAATTAAAAGAAAAGAATGAAGAATTAAGTCAACTGATAAAAGCGTTAGAACAATCAATATTAAAAATCAAGTCAGAAGTAGAAAACAGTCAACAAAGACAGGATGAGCTAAAACAACAAAGAATAAAAGAGAATGAAAAGATTTCAGAACTTGAAAAGACGATAGAAAAACAATTTGAAATAATTAGAAACATCAAAGAGCAAATAGTTAAAATTGGAATGAAAGAAACAAATATTAATGAAGCAATTACAACATTAATAAATGAATTATGGACTGAATATGAAATAACTCCAAATAATGCAAAACAATTCGAAAGACCAACAAATATTAAAAAAGTCGAAGAAGATGTAAAAAAACTACGTGAAGAAATAAAACAATTAGGAAGTATAAATATAGATTCAATTGAGGAGTATAAGAGAACAGAAGAAAGATATACTCAAATGAATGAACAAAGATATGACTTAGAAACAACAATTGCAAAATTACATGAAGTAATAGCGCAAATGACCGAAACGATGAAAAAACGCTTTAAAGAAAAATTTGAAATAATAAATAAAAATTTCAATGAAACATTTAAAGAATTATTTGGTGGAGGAATGGCGAAAGTAGCATTAGAAGATGAAAACAATATTCTAGATTGTGGAATTGATATACAAGTACAGCCGACAGGTAAAAAACTACAAAATATGATGTTATTATCAGGTGGCGAAAGAGCATTAACTGCAATAGCACTGTTATTTGCAATATTGAAAATAAATCCATCACCATTCTGTATACTTGATGAGATCGAAGCGGCACTTGATGATGTAAACGTATACAGATATGCAGATTATTTGAAAAAATTAAATAAATTAACACAATTCTTAATAATTACACATAGAAAAGGAAGTATGGAAGCAGCAGGAGCTGTATATGGTGTAACAATGGAAGAAAACGGTATCAGTAAAATGTTATCAATAAGTTTAAAGAAATAAGAAGGTGATTAAATGCCAAAGAAAGAAAATGAAAAAATAAAATACAAAACACAAAAAGCGAAGAAAGTAAAATATCCAGAAGCAAAGATTCAATTATTTGATTATGATCAAGTAACTGGAAGCAAAAAGGAAAATAAGGAAAAAGCCAAAAAGCAAAAACAATATCAAAAACAGAAATTAAAAGAAATTAAAGCGGCAAGAAAAAAAGAAAAGCAAGAAAATCAACAATTAGAACTAGATTTGAATATAAATAGCACAAAGAATATCCAGAATAAAAAAATAAAAAAGAAAAAAGGCAAAGGGATAGTAAAATTTATATTATTTATAATTTTAATTTCAGGGATAATTGCTTTCTTGAAATCACCATTTTTTACATTACAAAAAATAAATGTAAAAGGAAATAATAAAGTTAAATCATCAGAAATAATTAAATTATCAAAAATCGAAATAAACAAAAACATGTTCCAAAAAAGCTTATTATTTTTAAATAAGAATTTGAAGAAAAATCCATACATTAAAAATGCTTTATTGAAGATTGCATCATCTTCGGAAATAGACTTAGATATAGAAGAAAGAGTTGAGAAATATTATATTTCAGCTTCAAATAAATTCTACACTATTGACAACAGTGGTATGATATTAAAAGAGTCTACAACCGAACCTACAAATGTGATTAAATTATCAATGTTTAAAACAGAGTTAGCAAATATAAAAGTAGGCGAAAAATTAAGCGAATCAGATATCAAAGACATTGAAGATATTTCAAATATTATAAAGAATTATATATACACAATAAAAAGTGATATAGAAATTTCAGAAGCTTATTACAATGAAAAAATAGGATATGTAGTTAATTTATCACAAGAAAAGAAAGTAGTTTACTTAGGCGATAAAAACAAAATGGAAACAAAGATTCTATATTTAAAGAAAATCATAGAACAAGAAAAAGGAATAGAAGGAGAAATATTTTTAAATAAAGATTTTAAAGATAAATTTCCAGTATTCAGAGAAAAAGTATAAAGAAGGAGGTAGATACATTGCAAAATAAAAATTTTAGAGTTGAAATTGGGGTTGTTTGCTTTGTACTATTTATAATAATCGTATTACAATATAGAACAATAAAGAAAAATAGCGAGGTAGTAGCACAATCATTTGGTAATGAGCAACTAAAAGGAACCTTAATCCAAGAAAAAGAAAAATACGACAGAATGGCAGAAGAAAATGAAAAGATTTCAAAAAAGCTAGAAGAAGTTAGAACCAACGCTGAAAAAACAACAACATCATCAAATGATATATCAGAGAAATTAAAGAAAAATGATATGTTGTTAGGTTTAACAAATGTAAAAGGAAGCGCAAAAATAATAGTAGCAAAAGATGCAAAAGCAGCTTTAGCAACGGACGATATAAATAAATTTTTGGTACACGACGTTGATTTACGTGAAATAGTAAATGAATTAGCAAATGCAGGAGCACAAGCAATAGAAGTAAATGGACAAAGAATAGTAAGTTCAAGCTGTGTAACATGTGCAGGAAATGTTATTTCAATAAACGGAGAGAGAGTATCATCACCATTTACAATAAAGGCAATAGGAAATGCAGACTTACTATATGGAGCATTAACCAGACCGGGTGGATATATTCAAATAATGCAAGAGCAATCATTAATATCAGAAGTTAAAAAATCAAACAATATTCAAATAGGAAAGTTCACAGGAACTCTTCCACAAAAATATATGAAAACGAAAGGAGAATAATATTGAAGACAATAAAGAATAAATGGTCACTAACAATAATAATAGGAATAGTTGCAGCATTATTAGTAACTTCAATATTATTACAATTTAAAACGGTTGATGAAACAACAAACGCAGATGTCGAAGGATTGAGAGATACAGAGCTAAAATCTCAAATATCATCATACAAAAGCAAATATAATGAAGTAGCATCACAATATCAAAACAATATTGCAAAGATTGAGGAATATACAAAATCAGCCACAACATCAACAGAATCGACAAATTTAATAAAATCAGAATATCAAAAGTCAAATGAATTATTAGGTTTAACAGATGTTAAAGGTGAAGGAATTATTATAACATTGAAAGATGTAGGAGAAAACAAATATTCATCAGAAGACCTTAGAAGTTTAGTAAATGAATTAAAATACGCAGGAGCTGAAGCAATTTCAATAAACGGTAACAGAATAATAAACTTAACGGATATTGTAACTTTGAACGAAAAATTTATAATAATGGACGCAAGTAGAGCAAGATTATCATCACCATATGTAATTAAAGCAATAGGCGATAGAAAATATTTATCAAGTACATTAAATACAAAAACAACTGGATTTGTAGATTTGATGAAAAGTAATGGTTTGGAGGTAACAATCGAAGAATCAAACAAAATTGAGATAGATAAATATCAAGGAGAAATAAAATCAAACTATTTAAAGGAGGAAAAGTAATATGTGGATCTCAATAATAATAGGTAGTATCATAGGCGTAGGGTTAGGATTCGTATTACCAACAGTTCCTTATGTTGCATCAAAATACTTAGCAATAGCAATAATTGCAGCACTTGATACAGTATTAGGCGGAATTGCAAACAATTTTGACAATAAATTTGATTCAAAAGTGTTTATTTCGGGATTTTTTATGAATGCAATAATGGCAATATTATTGACATATTTGGGACAAAAATTAAATGTAGATATATACTTAGCTGCATTAATTGTTTTTGTAGGAAGAATATTTAATAACATAGGAATAATTAGAAGATATTACATCAACAAAATATCTTCAAAAAGCAACACAAAAGCCCAAGAAAATCAAGTAAAAACAGAGGAATAAAATGTGTTACATATAAGTAACAAAAACATTACAAAAATAACATTTTATTATTGACTTTTAAAAGAAAATAATATATCATACATAAAAATACAAGAGCTAGGAGGGTTTTTGCTTTGGCAATAGGTGATGTAATTGTCGGAATCGATATCAGAGCTTCTAGGACAAGTCTTATAGTCGGTGAAGTCAATAGTTTCAATCAAATTGAAGTAGTATGTAGCACCAGCACAAAAAGCAACGGCATTCAAAAAGGAAAAATAATAAATGAAGCAGCATTAGCAGAAACACTAAAAAAAGTAGTAGAAGATGCTGAAAAAGAAATGGACATAACAATTAATTCAGCATATATTACAATACCTGGAAAGCACGTTACAATAGTACAAAACAGTGTTACAAAAGAAGCAAAAGATAAATACTCAGGCATTTCAACTAGGGACGTTCTAACTGCATTATTAGCAGCAAAAGCAATTGAAATTCCTGAAAATAAACAAATAATAGACATTATAACAAATGACTTCGTTTTAGATGATGGAAAAGAAGTTAAAAATCCAGTAGGCTCGTTTGCATCAAGCTTTACACTAGATTGTCAAATCATCTTAGGCGATGAAGAATATTTAAAAGTATTAAGAAATGTATTCAAAAAAGCAAATATAGAAATTGATGGTTATGTTCCAATTGTTCTAGCTGAGAAAAATTTAATGCTTGAAGAATCAGAACAAAAAGACTCAGTAATGTTGTTAGATGTCGGAGCACAACAAATCAATATAGGAGTTTTCTTTGGAGAAAGAATGATATATACTAATGCAATAGATGTTGGCGGTGACAATATCACAAACGACATTGCAATAGTATTAGGAATATCATTTGAAGAAGCAGAAAAACTTAAAAAACAATATAGTCTAGCATTAAGATCATATATAGATAATGATACAGAAGTAGTACTATCAACATCAAAAGAACCAAATAAAGTAATAAAAAGTTCAGAGATAGTAGAAATAATAGAAGCTAGAGTTGAGCAAATGTTTGACTTAATAAATAAAGACATAACAAATAAAGGATTGAAATCAGAAATAAATACAGTAGTCTTAACAGGTCAAGAAATTTTAAGCATAAGCAAAAGTGATATGGTTGGAAAAATTACTTTAAATATACCGGTAAAAGCCTCAACAGGAAAAATAGCAGGATTAATAAAACCAAACTATGCAACTGCATATGGCTTAGTAAGATACATTGCTACAAGACCATTTTCAAAAAATATCTCAAGTAGTGTAGATAAAGAAAAAAATGAAAGTTTCTTAAAAAAATTACTATATAAAATAAAAGAATTCTTTTATTCATAACAATAAATAAATGAAATAAAAAATAGGGAGGATTTAAATTTATGTTAATGGATAACAATAACATCTATGAACAAAACGAAAGAACAGATGATACAGCAATAATTAAAGTTATTGGTGTAGGTGGTGCTGGAAACAATGCTGTAGACAGAATGATCGATTCAGGTATTGAAGGAGTTGAATTTGTTGCAATCAATACAGATAGACAAGCATTAATGAAATCAAAAGCTAGCTTAAAAATTCAAATAGGTGAAAAAATAACAAGAGGACTAGGTGCAGGTGCAAACCCTGATATCGGAGGACAATCAGCAGAAGAAAGCAAAGCAGAAATCGCAGAAGCAGTAAAAGGTGCTGACATGGTATTCGTAACATCTGGAATGGGTGGCGGAACAGGAACAGGAGCTGCTCCAATAGTTGCTTCAATCGCAAAAGAAATGGGAATCCTAACAATTGCAGTAGTTACAAAACCATTCACATTTGAAGGAAAGAAAAGATTAACACAAGCTGAAAGAGGAATCGAAAGCTTAAAAGGCAAAGTAGATGCATTAGTAGTAATACCAAACGATAAATTATTACAAATCAGTGATAGAAAAACATCAATTGTTGAAGCATTCAAAATGGCAGACGACGTATTAAGACAAGGTGTTCAAGGAATATCAGACTTAATCAAAGTACCAGGTTTAGTAAACTTAGACTTTGCAGACGTTAAAGCAGTAATGTTGAATACAGGAATGGCACATATGGGAATTGGTAGAGCATCTGGAGAAAATAGAGCAGAAGATGCAGCAAAACAAGCAATTCAATCACCATTACTAGAAACAACAATTGAAGGAGCAAGAGGAGTAATCATTAGTATTACAGGTAGTGAAAGCTTAGGATTACATGAAGTAAACACAGCAGCTGAATTAGTACAAAGAAGCGTAGATCCAGAAGCAAACATAATCTTCGGTTCAGTAATTGATAAGAGTTTAGATGAAGATATCGTAATCACTGTAATTGCAACAGGATTTGATAAAGAACCAGGAACATTAGAAACATCATCAATAAAACAAACAACACCACAAACAAAAAGACAACACAAGAAAGTATATTAAAAA
>JABCOX020000103.1 GCA_013333395.2 Clostridiales bacterium
AATGTTATTAGTTGCTATTATAGATACTGGCGTTGATTTTTTCGATGAAGAAGTTAAAAGAATGAAATTTGTAATGAAAACAACAAGGCCATTTGATGACAGCTCATTTTATAATTTGAGTGACATTAATGGACATGGAACTATTGCAATTAAACAACTTAACGAACTTTTATTAAAAAAGGATGATGTATGTGTTATACCTATTAATATTTATGGAAAAAAAGGGATAGTATCATCCACAAAGATGGTAGAAGTATTAGATAAAATACTTGATTTAGATATTAATATAATTGTTTCTATGAGTTCAACATTCAATGATAATGTAAAATTAAAATTTTATAATCTAGCAAAGAAATTCAGAGAAAAAAATATTATATTTATAAGTTCTGATTCTAATAAATACCCCCAAAATATAGTAGAAAAAGATTGTTTTCCTGCATGCTTAGAAAATGTATATGGTGTCAGAGTTGATGATGAAATATCAAATGATGCTGAATTTAAGTATGATAGCGATAAAAAAATACAATTTAAAGTGTCAAATAAAAGTCAAACTTTTATATTTAAAAATGAGGAAATGGTCTTTAGAAAAAATAGTAGAGGTGCTATTGTTTTACTGTCAATATTTTTAAATGCTATAAAAGATGCAAATATGAATACAATAAACATACAAAGTATAGAAAATAAACTAGAAAAAGAGGGGGTGTTTTTTTAATGAAACTCAATAAAAAAGTTATTATTAGATATAAGAATGATATTGCATATATCTATGTATATAATTCAAGAAAGCATGTGTTTATTTCTAAATCATTATTAGAACAAATAATATATGCGAGCGAGATTGGTTTAACTATAAATGAATTTTTAGCATTTTTTAAAAAAGACGATCGTACATATGTTGGAAAGGTTTTGGATACATTAAAAAAAATAGAATATATTTATGAAAAAAGTTTATATGCTGAAAATATGATTGATACAATATATATAAAATTAACAAATGCCTGTAATTTGAGATGTTCACATTGTATTACAAATTCAGGAGAAAAAGTAAAAGAGGAGTTGGACTTATATAGTATTTTAGATTTTATAGATAAACTTAAAGAAATAAAGGTTAATAAGTTAATAATTACAGGTGGAGAACCACTCTTGAAAAAAGATTTTAATTATATAACTGAATATTTGAGAAAAAAATTTAAACATTCTACTATTATTTTATCTACAAATTCTCTATTAATAGATGAGAACAATATAAATTTTATAAAAATGTACGATAAGGTAGAAATTAGCATTGATGGAGTTGATGAAGAATCATGTTCAAAAATAAGAGGAGAAGGAGTTTTTAAAAAAGTACTGGAAAAAATTGATTTATTACAAAAAAATGGATATGAAAGTATAGGATTATCAATGGTATTTGGTGAAGAAAATAAAGCTATGGAGGATGATTTCCTTAAGCTTAATAAAAAGCTAAAAACTACACCATTATGCAGATCTTTTGAATTTATAGGAAGAGGAAATACTAATTATAACGATTTTTATAAACAAAAATACACGCTACCTTTATATACAACTCAAATATATTGTCAGGATGATATAATAGATTCCAGAAAAATTAGTTCATGTGCATGTGGAATTTATAAAAACATGTTATTTATAGATGAAAGTGGAGATGCATATCCTTGCCATAAATACTCTACCATCGATCTTTATAAAATGTTTAATATAAGAGATATAAAAGCAAGTAGTGATATTATTTTTAATATTCAAAAAATGGACGAATTTGAAAAAATCATCACTTTTAAAGGTACAAAATGTGAAAAATGTGACGTCAATGTATTTTGTTGGTCTTGTCCTGCTATTTTTGAAGTTGCAAAAAAAAGTGATAAAATCAATTTATGGTGTGATAGAATGAAAAATCCGTTAAATAAAATAGTGTGGAGAGCGATTTAATATGTTAATTTCAGTTTTCATTACAAATGGATGTAATATGAAATGTAGTTATTGTTATGAAGGCTTAATAAAAGATAAAAGTTCTTTTGATAGTAATAAAATAGAAGCCTTAGTATCATTTTTAAAAGAGATACTTGTTGATGATGAAGTATTAAAAATGAATTTACATGGGGGAGAGCCTTTATTAAAATTTACAATTTTAAAAGAATTAGTAAATAAGATTGAGAGTGAATTCAATGATAGAAAAGTATTTTTTGATATGACAACGAATGGAAGTATTTATAGTAGAGAAATATCTGATTATATATTAAAAAAAAATATAAACTTATCTATTAGTTTTGATGGAGATGAAAATACTCACAATGCATGTAGAAAATTTACTAATGGGGAGGGAAGTTATAATATAGTATTAAAAAATTATAAAAAGTATTTAGGTGATGGAGTTACAGTGAGATGCAGAATGACGATCAATAGATTTAACATAAATGGAATAACAAAAGGAATAAAAAAACTATACAGTTTAGGGGTTAAAATTTTTTCCCTTACATTTGATATATATGAAAAAGAATGGAACAACTTTATAGATAAGGTTGAAAACTTATATGATGAGCTTATAAATATTAGCAATAACCTAGATATTAATATATCTATTGTTGATAAATCCTATATTATAAAAAAACAAGGTGATTGTTTTGGTGGATTGACGTCATTTACGGTAACAGCAAATGGTGATATTTTTCCGTGCATATTTGTCACAAATAAAAAACAATTTAGATTAGGCAATATTTTTAAGTATAATTATAAAGCGATTATAACACGTATGAACAATTTTCATATGAATAGAAGTAAAGAATTTATGAAGTGTGAACTTTGTGCAGGACAAGAAATATGCAGTGGACGAAGATGTAAGTTGATTAATTTTACTGTTAATAATTCTTATACAGAATATTGTGAATCGTTTTGTTTGTTGACAAATATGATTTCATCAAGGTTATTAGATTAGTCTTTAGAAATTACTAGAAATTAAATGTATGGAATATAGTGCTATTATACTAATTCTTCTTTAATTTATAAGTTGAAAATATAAATAGTTATCTTATATAAGGATAATAAAATCTATAAAATTAATAATTAGAAAGATAAACGCATTACTAAATAACATCATATGAGGAGGTTGTGATGGAATACTATATACCACCAAACAAAGAATTGTATTATTCTGTAGATGAAAAAAAAGTATATTTGACAAGAAAAGGTGTGAATAATTGGGTTGAATTGCCAAAAATATTATTTGAAAAAGTTGTGTTTAATAAAGAGTTAAAAAATTTTTCGGTTGAATATATCGGAGATAATTTTATATTCGAAGATGAAAAAAAAATATACTATAAATATATTGAAATATTGAAATTACATGGAATGTTAGATTTGCATAAAAAAAATGGCGATAAAATTTGTAAAGGCAATTATAATTTGGAAAAATTGGTTATACAAATTACTAATCGTTGTAACTTGATGTGTGACTATTGTTGCATGGATTCTTCAAGCAATAATATAGAGGAAGAAGATTTTATTAATACTGATATAATTAAAAAGATTAAAATATTGAACCCAAAGCAAATTGTCATTTCTGGTGGAGAACCTTTAGTGAAAGATAATTTATTTGAAATATGTGAATGCATAAAAAATGAATTTAATACGAAATTGAGTCTTTCTACAAATGGTACATTAATAGATAAGTTCAATTCAAAAAAGATAGTAAACTATTTTGATGGGATAGATATTTCACTTGATGGATATAATGATAATACATGTTCACAAATAAGAGGTAAGGGTGTATATGAGTCAGTTATCAGAGGGATAAACCTATTAAGGGAAGAAAAATGTATTCCTATTAGTTTATCAACTGTTATTGGAAAATTTAATAGGGAAAGTGAACAAAAATTTATAGATCTATGCAAAAAAATAGATGTTAATCCTAATATTAAGCAATTTATGTCTTTAGGTCGTGGGAATAATGTCAAAAAGAAATATCTAGACAATGATTTAGACATTATTTATTATGATGATGTTGATTTGGTTAATCAAATATATGAATACAAAGCAATTAATTGTATGGCAGGATATAACCAAGTATTTATAGACAATAAGGGAGATCTTTTTCCATGTCCATTGCTTGCAAAAGAGAAATACAAATTTGGTAATATAACTTCTATCTCTAATGAAAAAATTATAGAAACATTCATCAATAAAAAACATGAAATATTTGATAGATTAGAAGCATTAATGATTACAAATCAGAAAAAATGCAAAAAATGTAATAGATCTATTTTTTGTTTTAATTGTATTGCAATAGTTGATAAATTAAGGGAAAATGAAGAAGTTTTTGAACATAATTGTAATAAAATGAAATTGATTTTTGGAATTGAATAATGCTTGTATTGTTGAATTATAAAAGTATTGAAATTTTTAGTATTTGAAGGAGGAATAAACTATGAAAAAATTATTAGCAAATAACATAAAAAAATATTATGGCAAAGACGATTGTATAGTAAAGGCAGTTGATGGTATAAGCCTAGAAATTGAAAATGGAAAATTCACTGCCATAATAGGAACTAGTGGTTCGGGAAAAAGCACCCTGCTTCATTGTATGGCTGGCCTAGACAAGCCAACTGAGGGTAGCGTATTTCTTGACCAAAGAGATATATACGCCTTAAATGATGATGAATTGTCAAAAATTAGGAGACAAGAATTTGGATTTATATTCCAAAGCTTTAACCTAATACC
>JABCOX020000104.1 GCA_013333395.2 Clostridiales bacterium
CATTGTTACAACAGCCAATTTTCCATTTTTTATAATTTCTCTTCCTAGTTTTTCATATTCAATATATTCTTTTTCATCAATTCTTTCTTTATCAATAAATTTTATTGGTTCAATAGTAAAATCTTTATTAGTAATATTTTTCTTACTATTTAAATAAATCTCGTTAATCGCATCAAAATCTATTGTTAAAATTGAATTTAAAAATTCTTGTTTCTTTTTATCATCTGTCAATCTTTCATATTGTTTTAATAAATGTTCTTGGCCTGTTTTTCTTAATATCTTTTCAACCTGCTCAAATTTTTCTTCCATTATAATTGTTCTCCTTATATATAATTCTTGCTAAAAATAACTTCACTCAAAAAAACAATCAAGCCAATTTTATTGAAATTAAAAATAATAATATAATATTGCTTTTTTGTCAATTATAAACGAGTTCAAACCACAATATTGCAAAAAGTCATAAATTATGGTAATTTATTAATAACTTTTATACTATGCAAAGAAGGGAGAATTATGGAAAAACTAGTAATCGAAGGTAACAAAACTTTAGTAGGAGAAGTAACAATTAGTGGTGCTAAAAATTCAGCATTAGCTTTAATTCCAGCAGCACTTTTAATAAATGGAGTAACAACAATAGATAATGTACCAAACATTAGCGATATAAAAATCATATGTTCAATATTAAACGAAATAGGTGCAACAGTAACTTTTAAAGGAGAACATACAATTACAATAGACGCACGCAATATTTCAAGTACAGCAACACCATTAGATATGACAAGTAAATTTAGAGCATCTTACTATTTATTAGGAAGTCTTTTAGGAAGATGCCACCATGGTATTGTTGGATTACCAGGCGGATGTAAATTAGGTGTACGTCCAATTGATCAACATATAAAAGGTTTTGAATCATTAGGTGCAACTGTTGATATAACTCAAGGTAAAATTATAGCTACTGCCGAAAAACTAACAGGTGCAAATATATATTTTGATATAATTTCAGTAGGAGCAACAATAAATTTAATACTTGCTGCTACGCTTGCTGAAGGAACAACAATCTTAGATAACTGTGCAAAAGAACCTCACATTGTAGACGTAGCTAACTTTTTAAATTCTATGGGCGCAGATATTAGAGGAGCCGGTACAGATACAATAAAAATCAATGGTGTAAAAGAATTAAAAGGTGACCATCAATATTCTGTAGTACCAGATCAAATTGAGGCAGGTACATTCATGCTAGCAGCAATAGCTTCAAAAGGTGACATTTTAATAAAAAACTGTGTTCCTGAACACTTAGATCCTTTAACAGCAAAAATCGAAGAAATGGGCGGAATCGTAGACTACTTAGATGATACAATTCATGTAAAATATAATGGAAAAATTGAACCAGTAAATATAAAAACTCTTCCATACCCTGGCTTTCCAACTGATTTACAATCACAAATAGGAGTTGTCCTTGCACTTGCAGATGGAACAAGTATATTAACAGAAAGTATTTGGGATTCAAGATTTCAATACACAGATGAATTAATTAAAATGGGTGCACATATAACTGCTTCAGGCAAAACAGCAGTATTTGAAGGCGTTCCAAAATTAACAGCAGCTAACTTATATGCATCAGACCTACGCGCCGGAGCAGCTTTAGTAATTGCTGGTTTGATTGCCGAAGGAACAAGTGAAGTACATAACATTCACTACATCGATAGAGGCTATGAGAACATTGAAGATAAATTTAATCAACTTGGTGCCAACATAAAAAGAGTTCACGATGACGAAGAAATTAGATAGGAAAAACAATGTTTAACTTTTATAACTTATTCAGTAGTAGTTCAGGAAATTGTTCATATATTGAAACAGAATCCACAAAACTGTTAATAGATTGTGGATTAAGCGCAAAAAAAATTGAAGAATCATTAAAACAACTAAATTCAAGTTTATCAAAGATTAACGGAATTTTAATAACACATGAACATAGTGATCATATCAAAGCCCTAAAAACAATTTGTAAAAACTATGATATTCCAATTTACGCTAATAAAAAAACACATTATGCAATTTCAAAAACTACTGAAATCTCAAACAAAAAATACTTTTTAAATGATGAGGCTTTTGATTTAGGAGAACTAAAGATAAAGCCCTTCTCCATTCCACACGATGCTGCAGATCCTGTAGCATACAATATTGCAAACGCAGATAAAAAAATTTCAATTGCCACAGATATTGGTCATATTGATAAAAACTTAGTAAATAATTTAGTAGGAAGTAATTTTATATTATTAGAATCAAACTATGATTTCGAATTATTAAAAAATTCATCATACCCTTACAATTTAAAGCAAAGAATTGCAGGACCTTTTGGGCATTTATCAAATGATGATGCAGCCGAATTAGTAAATTATTTAAATACACAAAATCTAAATAACGTAATGTTTGGACACTTAAGTAAAGAAAATAATACACCAGAACAAGCCTACCAAACAACAATGAATAAACTTATAAAAAAAGACTTAAAAGACTTTACTCTACAAATCGCAAACCGTGATGAAATAAGTAAAAAAATTATATTATAAAATTAATTGAGGTAAAAATGTTACATATAAATTTAATTTGCATTGGAAAATTAAAAGAAACATATTTAAAGGATGCAATTCAAGAATATTCAAAAAGATTATCAAAATATTATTCATTTCAAATAATAGAATTACCCGACGAAAAATTACCAGACACATTAAATCCATCAATAATATCACAAATACAAGATATTGAATCTGAAAAAATAATCGCACACATACCAAAAAATTCTTATATTATATCCTTAGATTTAACTGGTAAACAATATACATCCGAAGAATTTTCAGAAAAAATTGAAAATATAAAAATTTCAAACAGTAATCTTACATTTATAATTGGTGGATCTCTTGGATTAAACTCAAAATTAAAAAGTTTAAGTAATGAAAAAATATGCTTTTCAAAAATGACATTCCCACATCAATTAATTAGAGTATTTTTAATTGAACAAATATTTAGAGCTGCAAAAATTGCAAACAACGAAAAATACCATCATTAAAATAAAATGTAGAGGAATTTATTATTTTTAGTAGGGGCGCTTTTAGAAATATAAATTTGTTTTTTAGAAAATAATAAAAATAAAATCTCATAGATTAAAATTAGTCGATAAAAACATAAACTGAACTATTTCCTCTACAATCAAAATATATGCCACATATTACCAAAAGTCAATCATTATAATATGCAAAAATACTACAAAAAATTCATTTAGCAATATGCTAAATGAATTTTTGATATATTTCATTTTTTGCTACATTTAAATCTTTAGCAATTTTTTTAATAATTTCCTTCTTATCAACTCCCTGATCTTCATAATATTTATAATGTTCTTCCAAAGTCATATTTTTAAAAATTTCTTTTTTATCAACAATCTTACCATCTATCATAATAATAAACTCACCCTTAGGATTGCCTATTAAATTAATCACTTCATCAATATTACCCCTATAAAACGTTTCATGTAATTTAGTAAGTTCCTTCGCAACAACAACATATCTATTTCCCAAAATATTTTTTAAATCTTCCAATGTTTCCAAAATTCTATGAGGTGCCTCATACAAAATCACCGTCTTCTCTTCTCTTTCAATTTCATCCAATTTACTCTTACGATTTTTATTATTAATAGGTAAAAATCCAAAAAAAGAAAATTCTTTAGTATTAAGTCCTGACGCAATTAAAGCATTAATTAAAGCACACGCTCCAGGAATTGGAATGATTTCAATATTCCTATCAATTGCTTCTTTAACAGCAACTTCCCCAGGATCAGAAATTCCAGGAGTACCAGCATCTGTAACAATAGCAACATCTTTACCCTCTTCCAAAAATTCCATAATTTTTTCAACTTTAAAATCTTCATTATGCCTATGATAGCTAAACATTGATTTCTTAATATCCAGATAATTTAACAACTTTAATGTCTGTCTAGTATCTTCTGCAGCAATTACATCAACTGCCTTTAAAATTTCAACCGCCCTATAAGTAATATCTCCCAAATTACCTATCGGCGTAGCAACTAAATACAATTTTCCCTTATCCATTAACATCTCCATTATAAATTTCATTAATTTCAGAAGTATAACTCCCATCACTATTATAAATAATTAAAGGATTTTCAATCTTCAAAAATGACTTAGCTAATTTAACCCCTTTAATAAGAACCATTGTAGAATGCTCTTCAATTTTTGAATGAACAAATCTAATAACTTTAGGTTCAATATTATATTTATTCATAATATCAAAAACTTCAGATAACCTTTCCGGTCTATAAACCATATAAAATTCTCCAAAATCCTTCAAAATTCTAGCAGAAATTCGAATCCAATCATCTAAATTAGCACTTGATTCAAATCTTGAAATTTGCTTTTTCACATTTACAGAATTAATACCCGTATCCAATTTTTTATAAGGAGGATTAGTAACAACAGCATCAACTCTGAAATCTCTATCAATCTCTAAAATATCACTGTTAATAATCTTAATATCATTTTCAAGACCATTCATTTTAATACTTCTAAATGCCATATCAAAAACATCTCTTTGTTTCTCAAACGCAAATATTTTAGAAGAATCAACTTTTTTGCTAAGTAAAATACTAATAATCCCCGTTCCTGTTCCCAAATCACATATTGTACTACCCGGTCTAATTTTTTTAGCAAAATCACTTAATAAAACACTATCAATTCCGAAAACAAAATCCATCAGAATCTTGTATAATCTTCAAACCTTTATATTGTAAATCATCTATTCTTTCCATGAAAAAATTATAACACCCAAACTACTTTATATCAATAAGCCCTAAGAAAATCAGTTTGACTTTTTACCACTTAAAATATAAAATACCCCCATAAGGAGGAAAAATGAAAAATCATTTACACGTTGGTATTGACGTAGGTTCAACAACAATCAAAATAGTAATAATGGACGATGATTTAAACGTTTTACACGAAGACTATCAAAGACATTACTCAGATACAAAAAATACATTATGCAAAGTTTTAACAGAATTTGCAGAAAAATATAAAAATAACACATATACAATCTCATTAACCGGTTCAGGTGCAATGAGTGCAGCAAAATTCATGGAAATTCCATTTATTCAAGAAGTAGTAGCATGTAAACGCGCAGTTGAAAAATATATTCCTCAAACAGATGTAGTAATTGAATTAGGCGGTGAAGATGCAAAAATAATATACTTTGATCAATCAATAGAACAAAGAATGAATGGTACATGCGCCGGCGGAACAGGCGCATTTATTGACCAAATGGCATCACTATTAAATACAGACGCATCAGGCTTAAACGAATTAGCAAAAAATTATAAAATACTATATCCAATAGCATCAAGATGCGGTGTATTCGCCAAGACAGATGTCCAACCATTAATTAACGAAGGTGCTAATACATCAGATATAGCTGCATCAATATTCCAAGCAGTTGTAAATCAAACTATTTCAGGATTAGCTTGTGGACATCCCATAAAGGGTCATGTAGCATTCTTAGGAGGCCCACTAACATATTTATCAGAATTAAGAAATAGATTCATACAAACTCTAAACTTAACAAAAGACGAAATAATAGTACCAGAAAATGCACATTTACTAGTATCAAAAGGAGCTATCTTAGACTCAATAAACACAAAAGAAATAACAAATGAAGAATTATTAAATAAAATTACAACATTAAAAACTTCAAAAGAATCAAACGGAAAATCACTAAACGCTCTATTTGAAAATGACGAAGATTATAAAGAGTTTATAGAACGACATGATAAAAACAAAGTTACAAGAAAAAATTTATCAGATTTTAAAGGTGACTGCTTTGTTGGAATAGACGCAGGATCAACAACAACAAAATTAGTATTAATAAACCGAGATAATGAATTATTATATTCTCTATATGAAAGCAACGAAGGAAATCCTCTTAAAAGTGTTGAAAACATGCTAAAAAAATTATATAAGGAACTTCCAAAAACAGCACATATAAAATTCAGTGGCGTAACTGGTTATGGAGAAAAATTAATTCAATCCGCACTAAATGTAGAATTAGGTGAAATTGAAACAATTGCACATTATACAGCAGCAAAAGCATTTTTACCAAATGTATCAAGCATCATAGATATTGGTGGTCAAGATATGAAATACATCAGCATCCAAGATAACACAATAAACAATATAATGTTAAATGAAGCATGTTCATCAGGATGCGGTTCCTTTATTGAAACATACGCCAAAAGCCTTAATTTATCAATACAAGAATTCGTTGACAGTGCTATAAAATCAAAACACCCTGTAGACCTTGGCTCACGTTGTACAGTTTTTATGAACTCAAAAATAAAACAAGCCCAAAAAGAAGGTTCAGCAGTCGGAGATATATCAGCAGGACTTTCTTACTCTGTAATAAAAAATGCAATTCAAAAAGTAATGAAAATCAGAGACACAAAAACACTAGGAAAAAATATAGTTGTACAAGGTGGAACATTCTACAATAACGCAGTATTAAGAGCTTTTGAAAAAATAACAAAAATCAACGTCATAAGGCCAGATATCGCAGGACTAATGGGAGCCTATGGTGTAGCAATTCTCGCAAAAGAAAAATATGAAGAAAAATTAGACATGAATTATGAAACAAAATTATCAACATCAGAACAAATTGATTCATTAACAATAAAAACAAACCACACAAGATGCCAAGCATGTGAAAACCACTGTTTACTTACAATAAATATATTTAACAACGGAACAAGACACATTTCAGGTAACCGCTGTGAAAAAGGTGCAGGAATAGTATCTTCAAACAAAGACTTACCAAACTTATATAAATACAAATTCGAAAGATTATTTGAATATTATGAACCACTAAAAGAAGAAAAAGCCCCACGTGGCACAATCGGAATACCTAGAGTATTAAATATGTATGAAGACTACCCATTCTGGTTCACATTCCTAACAAACTTAGGATTCAGAGTAATAATCTCAGAAAAAAGCAATAGAAAAACATACGAAAAAGGAATGGAATCAATACCATCTGAATCAGTATGTTACCCAGCCAAATTATCACATGGTCACATAGAATCATTAATAGAACAAGGAATAAAAACCATATTCTATCCATGTGTACCTTACTCAAGAAAAGAATTCAAAACAGCAGACAATAAGTACAACTGCCCAATTGTAATATCTTATTCAGAGGTACTAAAAAACAATGTAGAATCATTAAAACAAATAAAATATTTAAATCCATTCCTACCATTCCATGCAAAAAGTTTAGCAGAAACAATCTTCAAACTACCTGAATTTGCTGAATATAAATTCACTAAAAAAGAATTATTAAACGCAGCAAAATTAGCAAAAGAAGAATATCAACACTACAAAGACGATGTCGAAGCTGAAGGAAATAGAGCATTAAAATACATGAAAGAACACAATTCAAAAGGAATTGTTCTAGCAGGAAGACCATACCATGTAGACCCTGAAATAAACCACGGAATAGACACATTAATAACAGGATTAGGATTAGCAGTATTATCAGAAGACAGTATTTGTAAACAAACCGATATAACAAAACGTTTACGTGTAGTAAATCAATGGACATATCATTCTAGACTATACGCAGCCGCAGACTTCGTAGGAAAACACAACGAATTAGAATTAATTCAATTAACCTCTTTCGGATGTGGAGTTGACGCTGTAACAACAGATGAAGTAAATGAAATATTAGCAAGCTATGAAAGACTTTACACACTAATAAAAATTGATGAAGTAAACAACCTAGGAGCAATAAGAATTCGTATTCGTTCGTTACTAGCAAGCATGCTAAAACGTGAAAAAACAGAATCACATCACAAAGAAGGCTTTGGTGATTATGAACAACGAAGTAAAATATTCACCAAAGACATGAAAAAATCAGGATATACAACACTATGCCCTCAAATGGCACCAGTGCATTTCAATCTATTAGAAAGTGCAATGCAGTCAATGGGATACAATTTCCACCTTTTAAAAGATTGCACTCAAAACACTGTAGAAACTGGTTTAAAATACGTAAATAATGATGCATGTTACCCTTCGATACTAACAACAGGACAAATGATAGAATCTTTAGAATCAGGAAAATATGATCCTGAAAAAACAGCCTTAATAATGTCACAAACAGGTGGCGGATGTAGAGCAACAAATTATATAGGCTTTATCAAAAAAGCCCTTAAGGATGCAGGCTACCCAGACATACCAGTTATCTCTTTCAACGTAGTAGGAATGGAAAAAATGCCAGGATTTAAAATAACTTTAGAATTGGCACAAAAATTACTAAAATGCATAATTTACGGAGATTTACTACAAAAATTATATGCTAAAAATAGAGCATATGAAATAAACAAAGGCGAATCCAAAATATTATTTGATAAATGGATGGAAAAATGCAAAGAAATAATCAACAATAACAAAAGTAAAGATTTCAAAAAAAGCTTCCAAGAAATCGTAGATGACTTCGAAAAAATTGAAGTTGATATGTCTATAGAAAAACCAAAAGTAGGAATAGTAGGCGAAGTCCTAATAAAATATCATCCTTTTGGAAATAACTTTGTAATACAAAAATTAGAAGACGAAGGTGCCGAAGTAATAGAACCAGATTTCATGGGATTCATTAAATTTATCTGTACACACAAAATAACAAATAGCAAATTAATGAACACCGAAAAAATAAAAGCAGCCATCTTTAAAACAGTAATAAAAATCATTGATAACATGGAAAAAGCTGAAATATCAGCACTAAAATCATCTAAAAAAGGTTATTTACTACCATGCGATATATTTGAATTTGAAGAACACATAAAAGGAATATTATCAATAGGAAATCAAACAGGAGAAGGTTGGTTTCTAACAGCAGAAATGGTAGAATATATACAAAATGGAATAAATAATATAGTATGTGTACAACCATTTGCATGTTTGCCAAACCATGTCGTTGGAAAAGGTGTAATAAAAACAATAAGAGAAAAATATCCAAACGCTAACATTTCACCAATAGACTATGATCCAGGCGCAAGTGAAGCAAATCAAACAAACAGAATTAAATTAATGATGGCAATCGCAAAAGACAATTTAAAAAAATAAGATTGGAGGTCAAATGAAAGCCTTAATACCACAAGAAACATATCGTCAAATATCTGATATAAGTCTAGATTATTTAATAAATGATAAAAACATCAAAGGCATAATATTTGACTTTGATGGAACACTTTTAATAAAAAGACAGATTTCAGAAGGTACAATTAATTTTATAAAAAATGCAAAAAGCAAAAAACTAAAAATAGCAATTTTAAGCAATAATATCTATGTAAATCCAATATTAGTAGAACAACTAGAAATAAAGACAACAAAAAAATTCGCATTCAAACCCTTAAAAAAGCCATTTCTAGATTTAGCTAATGCAATGAACTTACCTCCAGAAAATATCGCCGTAATTGGCAATAATCGTATTGCAGACATATATGGTGCAAATAAAGCAAAAATGTACTCAATATATATACAAGATTTACAAAATTTCTTCTTTAAAAAACGAGTAAAAAATAATTTAAAAAATCTTGGAATAAAAAAAATAAAATAAAGAAAAACAGAAGGATTAATTCCTTCTGTTTTTTTATTAAATAAAATAAATAATAAATAA
>JABCOX020000105.1 GCA_013333395.2 Clostridiales bacterium
ACCGCCTCCTTAATTTTCATAATAAAAAAGAGGTAGCGTGCTCCCTCTTTCCTTGTGTTACAGAATGAATAACTTTTTAGATCTATTTACTCTTTGACTTGAATACATTATAACACAGTTTTTTGGCATTTTTGTTGCACGATTGTTGCAACCTTTTTAATTAATTCAGTGCATATTTTGCACTTTATTTTAAGATTCTAGGCATTTTATGCCATATATTGCAATGGCCAATTTTCTTACTGCAGCCACTCTTTTTCTAAATATATTTGACCTCTCATAGTTAGTATATAAGGCAATCTTTGAATCTGGGATATTATCAAAGTATCTCATTTCTATAATTTCTTTTTCTTGATCTGATAAATCTGCCATTCCTTTTTTGATAAGGGTTATGTACTTTTTCTCATCATCTATTTCTCTTTGGACTCTTTCCATCATTTCAGATATCTTTACTACTTGATTTCCGATTGAATCTCCTGGAGAAGAAGACACTCTTATGCCATCTGTAGATATAGACTTAATGCCTCTTGATTTGTACTCTTTAATTTCTGACATAGTATCTTCTAATATTTTGATATGCCGAATAATACCCCTATGGTTTTTTAGTATTACCTCTGTACTTTCAAAAAATTCTTTCTTAACCCTAATTTTTTTCATCATATCACCTGCCTTGTTTTCTGTACCATGCTTGTCTGTATTCATTGTTTCTGTCATGTAATTCACCATGTACCATTCCACATTCTAAGCATATATAAAAGGTTCCCGAGAAAGTCTCCTCTTTAATTTTCTTTTCCCCGCAAAACTCACAGTCATATGGGGATAATATAGTTTTCATTTATCCTCCTACTACTCCATTATAAACTTTTTCTATATTGACATTTTTAATTGTTCGAATGGCTCGTAATTCATCCAAACAACCTCAGTTCTCTTAATTGCACTTTCTGCAGTTGTATTTTTGGTGCATTTATACCACCCAATCAATGTTTCGTTATATAAATCATTTTCATATCCAGATATCATAACTTTACCCTTGTGTTTCTTTAACACATTAAGCAGTCTTGTATGTTCTTCATCTTTCATTTCATGTTCATATAAATAATTTTTTCTTGTGCTTAATAGATATGGTGGATCTGCATATATAAAAACTTCTTCCTTGTTGTAGCTTTCAATTAACTCTATCGCATCTTTATTTTCTATTTGTGCTTGCTTTAATCTTTCAGTTGCTTGCATTAGAACTGTTGGAAATTGTCCCCAAAATTTAGTTGTTACTGGGGACATCTTCCCTTTAGAACTTCTAAATCCATTTTTGTATTTATTAGAACACCCAAAGCCTTGACAACACCTTACGGCAAATTTTCTTGCTCTTTCAATCTCTGTATCACTTTCATTAAAAGACCCTTCATATTCTTGCCTTGAATATGGAGTTAATGATAGCAATTTAATTAATTCATCAGGATTTTCTCTTAGTTGCTTAAAGTAGTTGTATACTTCTGATGATATGTCATTTATCGTTTCAATTCTTGCAGGTTTTTTATTGAAAAATACTGCTCCACCACCGAAAAATGGCTCTAAATAAACTTCATGACTCGGGATCATATCACAAATCCATTTGGCTATTCTATTTTTACTTCCAGGATACTTAAGTACATTTTTCATTTTTTACTCCTATTTAGAATGGAACGTCATCATCATCTACTGCAGCAAACTCTGTCGGTGATTCTGGTGGCTCCTCGTTCTTTGTTGCCTTATTTTTACTTTCCAATGCTTGAATGTTACGACCAGCAACCTTTGTGAAAGTTCTTTTTTCTCCCTCCGGTGTTTCGTACCTATCAACCCTGATAGACCCCTGTACACCTACTAACCTACCTTTGGTAATGTAGTTAGCTACAAACTCTGCAGGCTTCCCCATAATCTCTACTGGTATGAAGTCTGTAGTAATGGACCCATCCTTATTTTTATAATCTCTATCAATAGCCATGGTAAATGTAGCTACTGCTGTTCCTGACGTTAAATATTTAAGTTCAGGATCTTTAGTTAATCTTCCAACTATAACAACATTATTCATCTATATCCTCATCTTTCTCATCTTTCTTAACTATTTTAATATATCGCTTGCCCATTATGTTTTGTTTTCCACAATTATCACAATCAATAGCATCATAATATGTGTTTCCATTAAACAAAGCAGAGCTAGATGTGTCAATTACAATGTAGTGGTTTTTTAAAGACAAATTAAGTTCTTTATTGCAAAAAGAACAGCGTTTCTTCTTGAAAATATTATTCATTACTTTCCTCCATCTAATTAGTTAATGTCATAATCTTCCCACATACCTATTTGTATGCTCTTATCTACTTCTTTACCATCTCTTCTCATATCATCCCATTGCTCTTCTGTGGCTTTTTCATCACAAACCCACTCGGATAGCAATATTTCTTTTGCATCACAATCTATATCCTCTATGCCTGCCAGCTTAATTTCTTGCAACACTATATGAATTCCATATTCTATACCATCATAGTCTGCATATGCTTCTTCTATTTCTTCCTTAAAATCTGCCAGTTGCTGCAAGGCTTCTTCCTTGCTTGTATAGAATTGATTATTTAATGTTAAACTATCCTGCCAGTCTATTCTTGATTCTAACCTGTATATCTTATCTACTTTCATTTTGGTAATTCCTTTCCTCTAGTAGCACTCTAATATCATCTCATACCTATCTTTAGTATTTCCTTTCAAGTCAATATATTTAGGGTAAAGC
Organism: Clostridiales bacterium; assembly: GCA_013333395.2. Lineage (GTDB taxonomy): Bacteria > Bacillota > Clostridia > TANB77 > CAG-508 > CAG-793. The sequence goes on from JABCOX020000105.1 coordinate 2,754, forward strand.
CCTCTTGTTGCTTCATATAATTCTTGTTCATATGATTGGCGAATTAAATAATGCAGAAACACATTCTTTTTAAGAATCTTTATATTTTCATTTTTTCTTACATACTCTGGCATTTCAGGCAGTCCCTTCTTATCTGGATATTTGTTTAGCCACCTATCCCACTCATATAGGAAATCTATATAATTAATTTTAACTGGTTCGATTACTCCATCTTTGTCAACATTGATGTTTAAATTTTTATAAAATTCTTCATCAAAATAATCATTATTGCCTAGAATTTGACATTCTCTTATAATGCTTTTTGTATATTTGTCCTCTAATCTTAAATAGTGCCTGTTTGACATGCTTACCTCCTCTTATTCAATAACTCCAAACCAGTATTTTTTAAATCTATTCTTACCAATTTCATTTATTACTTCTTGTGCTATTTCTTTGCTTTCAAAACAAGGCGAACTACAATCCATAAACCGATAACAGTCAACAATCGTTGTTTTACTACTGTGGTTATATACTAAGACATAATTAGGCTTACCGACTTCAAACGGCTTACTGTACTTTCTTATGATAGCCCCTATCTTACGTCTCTCAAGTTCAAATTCAGCTTCTTCCTTAGTCAGAAAGGCATTCCCTATATCTCTAGCCTGTTCATCATAATTAGCATTAAAGACCACTTGATCTATGTCTCCATCACCAAACAGACGATAATATTTTTCGTCATTAGCTATCTTTAAGTCCCATATCGTCTTAGGCTTCTGCTCTGCCTCTGCTTTTTTAACAATAAGATCTTTTATATCTTCCCAGTTGTCATCTATTAGTTTTCTTATATCATTATTCATATTTTCCACCCCTTAATATATCTCTTATTGGTAATCAACCATTAGTTGACAGCCACTTCAATTTTGTAAAAACTTATTTATAAAGTATACTTGACCCTTACCAGTCACCTTAGTAGTCTTAGTCAGCCTTACTGAACCATCAGGATTTAAATGCGTTCTTTCCTTAACCTCAAATAATTCTAAGTCCATGGCCCTCTGCGTTGGCATATTATAACTTTCACCACTTCTACTTATCAGGTATCCATTGGCTCTTAACCACTCAAACAACCTATTTTGTCCTATATCATAGCCGTTCTGTTTAATTAGCTTAGCTAGGTCTCCTATTAATATCGTCTGCCTGCTACTGGCCACACTATCGGCAAATAGTACCTTGGGTTGATTAGCTTGGTTGATATGTTCCAACTCTTGCCTTGCTTGTCTTTCCTCTTTTAGTTGCGTGGCCATCTTGATTAGTAAATCAGGATTATTTAAAAGCTCATCTGTGGCATACATTCCAGTCTTGCGTATATCGGGTAACACTTTACTAGTCACCCACTTCTTAAACTTCTTTGCCTTTTCTAGTTTACTTCCCATGATTAGGCTATACATCCCTGACTCATTTATTAGCCATCCGCCTCTCTGCCCTAAGCTCAATAACGAATCGTTATTGAGTTTGTCTTCAGGGTCTACATGGTCTGTTAATGCTTTACTAGGGTTAGAATAACCTAATGCACAAGCTATATCCTTACCCACAAAATAAGGCTCGTTATTTACCATAACAGTCCTTATTAGCCCAAATTCAAGGCTGTTAAATTGTCTGTAATTACCCATACTAAACAACTCCTTTTAGTTTTTCTTTTAATTGCTTAGCCATCCTACCTCCTACAATGTCTATAACTTCTCCACATACCCCACAAGTTACATAAATTAGATTCTTCTTTTGTTCTAATATATGTCCCTCTTTGTTTTCGCAGTATTTACACTTTCTTTTATATTTCATAACTAAACATCTCCCAGTAAATGCACCTTTTATTTTTGTCCCATTTTTGTATTAAATCGTCTTTGGCCGTTTCTTGTTGCACAAACAACAGTATGGATATAGTTGTTAATTTCCTTATGTTCTCTAGCTACCTTGCTGGCACGTTCCATTTTCTGCTTATATGTTGCATACCTATAGCAATTATCATGACAATACAACTCCCTATCCTTACACCTGTAACAAGGGTTATTTTTAGTCCTAAGTATCATATTTACCACTCCTCAACATCAAACATCTGCCAAACTTTTATCCTTGCTGTAAAGCCTGCACCAATCTCATCATTACCTATATAGTTTAAATCTTCATCTAACTCGTTTAGTACGAATTTAAGTGTATCTTGCAGCATACTAGGAGTTATTTTCGTTACGCTAGTTATGAATGTCTTATTGTCTTTTTTTAACTCCCACTCAAGGTTAAAACCTGCATTATCATCTATGCTATTTTCAAGATATTCTATGATCCAGTCTTTCCTGCTCAGTTCTTTTTTCTCCATACTCCCTATCCCCTGTTACATATACTCAAATGTTCCAACACCAATTAATTTTACATTAGCTGATAAATTTTCTGTTTCCTAAAATCTAAGCCTTTGCAAACCTTCACTCTTTATTGTGACTGTACACATATCATTTTTTATTTTGATTTTCCTTA
>JABCOX020000106.1 GCA_013333395.2 Clostridiales bacterium
ATTTGATGAAGATGTTACATATACAATCGTAGGATCAACTGAGGTTGATTTATTAAATAATAAAATTTCTAATGAATCTCCTATTGGACAAGCACTTTTAGGAGCTAAAAAGGGACAAACAGTGGAAGCTAAAGCTCCAAATGGAATTATGAAATTTAAAGTTTTATCTATTACTATATAGGGAAAGAGATATTGGTTTTGATGACCAATATCTTTTTTGTTATATGGAATATTAAGAATAATAATGAGGTTTTAAAATATTGACATTTAGGCAATTAGCATATATTATTAATGCATAAGTTTGCATGTGATGTGAGGTGAAAATATGGAAGCACTTATGACTACTTCATCTATGGGAGGCGAACTTATAAGCTTTAAAATAGATGGAATAGAAAAGATTCACCAAGGAGAAGAAGTAAAGGATGTAAATGGGAGGGTTTATTGGAAGAGACATGCTCCAGTATTGTTCCCAGTTGTAGGTAAATTAAAGGGGGGCCATACAGTTATAAATGGGCGTACTTTTGAGATGCCTCAACACGGCTTTGCTAGAGATTTAAAATTTGAACCTATAACGAAATTGGATAATTTTCACTCATATAAATTAGTAAGTGATAAATATACTTTAGTTAGATATCCGTTTGAATTTGAGCTATATAATACTTATAGACAGGAAGAGAATAAATTAATTTTTATTTATAAAGTTATTAATACTGGGGATTCACAAATGACTTTTGGTCTTGGGAGCCATCCGGCTTTTAAGATTGATAGTGATGATATTAAAAAAGAAAATTATTATTTGGAATTTAGCGAAGAAGAGGAAAATGCACATTTTCTATATTTAATAGATGGTTTAGTTGCTACGGAATATTCTAGAAACAAGCTAATTAATAATAAATATATTTTATTAAATGAACATTCTTTTGATAATGATGCTTTAATAATAAAAGGTATACAACATAAAGAAGTTAGTTTGAAAAATAGGAGAACTGGTAAAACTATTTTAAAAATGAATTATGAGGGGTGGCCATATTTAGGGATTTGGTCAAAACCTGGAGCACCTTTTCTATGTTTGGAACCTTGGTTTTCTACAGCTGATAGAATTAATAGAGCAAGTGTATTTAATAAAAATCCTGATTTAATTACATTACAACCAAAAGAAGAATTTGAAGCTAAGTATAAAGTTGAATTTTTTTAATAGGAGTTAATAGTGAAAGTTTTAATGATGATAATTATAGCTATTTCAGTTTGTGTTATTTATGATATAAGAAGTATTCTTAGTAAGAATTTTCCTAAATATAATAATTCAAATGTTATAGAAGCAGCAAGAATAGTGGCACTTATGGTTTCTTTAATATGTGGTGCTGTATATTATTTTATTTAATAAAGGAGGTTTATTTTGAGTAACAAAGAAAAAAATGTTGAGAAAAAAGTAAAGAATAATACTGATAAAAGTGTTAAAAAGAGTGATAAGAAATTGGGAGAGGTAACGATTGATCCTAAATTAAAATCAGAGTTAATTGATGAAAATGTTGCTGAATTGAAGGAAAAAGAAGTAAATGAAAGCAATAAGCCTAAAAAAGATGTTAGCAAGGGTGTTAAGGGAATTATTGTTGTTGTATTTATCTTCTTGATTCTTTTTCTAGTTTCTAAGATTTTAAGCAATAATCAAGAAAGATTATTAAATAAAGCTGTTAATGAATTAGCGTCAAAGAATGTTGTAAGTACTAATTTTAATGATGAAAAAATTAATACTACTGGAGAATATAAGGTTGTTGCTGAGACAATTAAAGAATTTTTAGTGAAATATTCAGCTCAAATGAAGGAAGTTCAAAATGATTTGCAACAACAACAAGCAATTGTTTCTACATTATTAAATGAGAGCAATTATACAAATGATGCTCCCAATTTTGAAAATTCGTTAAAAACATTAAGTGATGCAAAAATTAAATTTGATACAGATATTGAAAATATTAAATTATTAACTTCTGAAGAATCTATTATGAAGTTGATTGAAAACAAAAAATTATCATCTGAATATGTTGAATTATATAAAAAATATTTCTTTTCAGAATCTACTTTAAAAGAGATGATTGCAAAAGATTCAAGTATTTTATTAAATACCAAAAATACTGTTGATAATACATATGATGTAATGGCAAATATATTCACATTTTTGGTTACAAATCAAGGAAAATGGGAAGTGAGCAATGGTAATGTGGTATTTGGAGATTTCTCTTTAATGGCTCAATTTATAGCTTTAAAGGCTAATATGTAATATTGTAATCATATAGTAATATAAATGTAATATATTATCAAAAACCTTGTAAAATAAGATGTTTGTAGCTTTTTAAGAACTTTGACTTTTTGACTAAATGCCCAAGCCGTGGTATAATCAGCTCATCAAATGAAAAGTAGGTGATTTAATAATGATTTACCAAAACGATATTGCTAGTTTAAAATCTAACATTAATGAAAAAATTGGACAAAAGATAATTGTTAAAGG
>JABCOX020000107.1 GCA_013333395.2 Clostridiales bacterium
GTTATTGATTGTGATCCACAAGGTAATGCAACAAGTGGGCTTGGAGTGGGGAAGATGAGTCAATTTTCAACTTATGATGTGTTAGTTAATGAGGTTGAAATATGCAATACAATTCAAAAAACTGAGTTACCAAAACTTGAAATTTGTCCTACAAATATGAATTTGGCGGGTGCTGAAATTCAGTTAGCGCAAATGGAGAGAAGAGAATTTGCTTTAGCAGAGAAAATTGCTAAATGCAAGGATAATTATGATTTTATTTTTATAGATTGTCCTCCTTCTTTGGGATTAATTACTATTAATGCGTTGACTGCATCTGATAGTGTTTTGATTCCGGTACAATGTGAATATTTTGCACTTGAAGGAGTTGGTGAATTACTTAAAACAGTTGATATTGTTAGAAGATATTATAATAGAAAATTATCTATTGAAGGTGCTGTTTTAACAATGTATGATCCGAGAACAAAGCTTTCTAATCAAGTTGTAGAGCAGGTTGCAAAGTATTTTGGAAATAAGGTTTTTGAAACATTGATTCCTAGAAATGTTCGTTTAAGTGAAGCTCCAAGTTATGGAAAGCCAATCATTTTATATGATCCAATTTCTAAGGGTTCAAGAAGTTATGAAAAATTGGTTAAGGAATTTATTAATAGAAATAAATAAGTTAACATAAAGGAGAAAAAATGGCTAAAAATTCAGGTTTAGGGAAAGGCTTAGATGCTTTGTTTGCAGCACCTATAGCACTTGAAGGTTTTAATGAAGAAGAACAAAAAATTGATGAAAGAAATGGCGAAACAGTTAAATTTATTAAAATTACTGATATTGAGCCTAATGTAACGCAAGCAAGAAAGAAATTTAATCCTGAAAGTTTGAATGAACTTGCAGAATCTATTAAAAATTATGGTATTTTACAGCCAATTATTGTTGAAGATAAGGGAAATTTTTATAGAATCATTGCTGGTGAAAGAAGATGGAGAGCTTCTAAAATAGCTGGATTGGAAGAGATTCCTTGTTTGGTTAGAGATGAAGATGAGCAAAAAAATAAAGAAATTTCTTTAATTGAGAATATTCAGAGAGAAAATTTAAATCCTATTGAAAAGGCTATGGGTTATAAAGAATTAATTGATAATTATAATTTGAGACAACAGGATTTAGCTGATAAATTGGGTATTAGCAGAACATATGTTACCAATACTTTGAGAATTTTAAATTTGGATAAAAGAGTTATTGAATTAGCTCTTGAAGGTAAGCTTACTGAGGGACATTGTAAGGCGTTGATGGCTATTTCTGATTTAGATAAACAATTTGAAATGGCTGTAAAAATAATTGAGACTGGCGGAACTGTTGCTGATATAGAAAGAGCTTTAAAGAATAGTTCAAAAACAGTCAAAAAGGCACAAAAGAACGAAGCAATTTATAGAAATATAGAAAATGATTTTGAAAAGTTTTTTGGCTCTAAAGTCAAATTAAAGGCTGGTCCACGTAGTGGTAAAATTATTATTTCATATTCATCAAATGAAGAGCTTGAGAGATTACTAGAGATGGTTAAAAATAATGGTTAGAAATGAATGGAGTGCTTAAATTGAAAACAGTTAATTATGTAGAAATTTTATTTATGGTTATTAGTATTATTTCCTTAGGGATTTCTGCAGTTAGTATATTTTGGACAATTAAAACTAAAAATAGATATGAAAAATATGTAAAAAAATTGGGAAATGGCTCTAATCTTGCTGAAGCAGTGGATGAATATATTAAGCAGGTTGAAAATATTGAAAAAAGAGATGATCAAATTCTTGAATATTGTACAGCTTTAAATGCTGAACTTGGTAGATGTATTAAGAAAATTGGTATTGTTAGATATGACATGTTTGAAAATAATAGAAGTAAATTAAGTTTTGCTTTAGCTTTATTGGATAGAAAAAATACTGGGGTAGTTATTAATAGTATTTATGCTGAAGATAATTCAAATGTTTACGCTAAACCGGTTGTTAATGGAGTGTCTAAATATCAGCTTTCATTTGAGGAAGAAGAGGCTATTAGACAAGCATCAATCAAATGATATTAATTATAAATAAAAACGCCTTAAAAACGATTTTAGGCGTTTTTATTTTGCGTTAATTTTTATAATAATTTTGAAAATTATAATTGACAAGTTAAATTTTATATGTTATAAATATATGTGTTACAAGTTAATTTTGTACATACGGAGAGGTGGTCGAGTTGGTTTATGGCACCAGTCTTGAAAATTGGCGTAGGTGTGAGCTTACCGTGGGTTCGAATCCCACCCTCTCCGCCATTTTTTTATATTATTTGGAGATGTACCCAAGTGGTTGAAGGGGAGTGTTTGCTAAACACTTAGAGTTCGTAATGGGCTGCGGAGGTTCGAATCCTCTCATCTCCGCCAAGTAATGCTTAAAGGCATTATTTTTTTTGCATATTATTTTAAGATATTATTTTTAGCATAAATGAAATAGGAATCTATTTTATTTATGCTTTTTATTTTGCTTTTATTTTCGATGTTGATTATGTTCATATTATGATGATAATGTTAATTGTGTATTTTTAA
>JABCOX020000108.1 GCA_013333395.2 Clostridiales bacterium
TCTAATAATCTGGTTACTATTTTACAATTTTCTATTTCAAATAATGCTTGATTTTTTGATATTCCTAATTTTATTAAATCGAATGAATCTGCTAATATTTTATTTATTTCTTGTAGTGTTCTTCCTGGTATTACTGCTTCAAAATCATTTGTTTTTGTATTTAATACTTTTGATTTCCAAGCTAGTCTAAATCCATCAACTGCTACAACATTTAATTTATTATTTTTTACTTCAAATAAACATCCTGTAAATACTGGTCTATTTTCCTCTGTACTAATAGCAAAAATTGTTTTTCTAATCATATCCTTTATTGTATTTTGCTCTAATTCAATTGAGTTTTCTACATTTATTTCTGGAAGTTGTGGAAAATCATCTGGATTCATTGTTGCTAATTTATATACTGATCCTTCACATTCTATTACTAATAAATTATTATCATTAATTGATATTGTTATATTTGTATCAGGTAATTTTCTAATGATTTCACTAAACATTATTGCATTTACTACTATAGAACCTTGTTCTACTACATTATTTTCTTTAATAATATATTCTATTCCTAATTCTTTATCATAACATGTTAATTTTATATCATCATTATTTGTTTGTATTAATATACCTTCTAATATAGGCATTGTTGTTTTAGTGGCTACTGCTTTAGTAACGGAATTAAGTGCTTTAATCATTTTATCTTTTTCAAAAATTATTTTCATATGAAATCCTTCTTTCTTTTTTTATTATATATAAATAAATTTAGTTGTAGTAATAGTATATATGTGTTAATTGTGTTGAAAAGATTTAAAGTGCTTGCAATATATACGGAAACTCGTGTGTAGAGTTTTGTGGAAAATGAATTTTTAAATCCACAGTATTAAAAAAGTTAATTTGAAAATTGTTTTTACACATGTTTTATACAGTACATTCACAATGTGTTTGTGGAAAGATTTTATAATTAATTTTTTTATTGAAATATCAAGATTATTTATAAGTGCTTTCGAACAAAAATTTTGCAAACAGATTTTTTATTAATCACGAGTATTTGTTGATAAATTAATTGTTGTTTGAAAGTAGTATTTTTTTCACACTTTCCACAATTGATTTTGTGTTCGATACATTGTTCTTTATTTCTGTTTCTATTTTGTTGCAAGCATGCATTACTGTAGTGTGATCACGCTTTCCAAAGTCATTTCCTATTTGAGGTAATGACATTTGTGCAACGTTTCTACATAAGTACATGGCAATTTGTCTTGGGAATGTTACGTCTGCTGATCTTTTTGAACTGGTTAAATCAGAAGGGTTTATATCAAAGTATTTTCCTATTACTTCCTGAATGTATTCAGATGAAATAACTTTTTCTTTTGAAGTGATCATTGTGTCAATTGCGTTTTGAGCCATTTCTATAGTTATTGGACTATTTGTTAATGAAGCTTTTGCTATTAATTTTTTTAGAATTCCTTCTAAAGCTCTAATGTTTGAGTCCACATTTGTTGCTATTAATGTAAGAATATCATCATTTATTAAAATATTATCTAAGTCTGCCTTTTGTCTTAGAATTGCTAATCTTGTTTCATAATCTGGGTTTGAAATGTCTGCTAGTAAACCCCATTCAAATCTAGATTTTAGTCTTTCTTCTAATAATTCTAATTCTTTTGGAGGACGATCGCATGTTAAAATGATTTGTTTTCCTGATTCATATAGTGCGTTAAATGTGTGGAAAAATTCTTCTTGAGTACTTTTCTTTCCAGCAATAAATTGAATATCATCTATTAATAATGCATCGATGCTTCTATATTTTTCTCTAAAATTTTCTGTTGTTTGATCTTTTAATGCATTTACTAATTGATTTGTAAATGTTTCTGATGTTATATATAGTATTTTTGCTGATGGATTATTCTCTAATATTTGATTACCAATTGCGTGCATTAAGTGAGTTTTTCCTAATCCAACGCCACCATATATAAAGAATGGATTGAATTTTAATCCAGGCGCTTCTGATACGCCTTTCGCTGCTGCTTGTGCAAATTGATTATTTGTTCCAACAACGAATGTTTCAAATGTATATGTTGGATTTAAACCTGAATTTAAAATTTGTCTATTCACTGGTGTTGCTGAATTAAATTTCTCTTCGACTATTTCATTTTTTAATTTTATTATTATATTACATTTTTTATGTGTTACATAGTTAAATGTATTTTTTATTAATTCTAAATATCTATTTTGTAGAGTATCTCTATGAAATGGAGTTTCTACTGATAATATAATATTATTGTCATTTATTGATTCTACTACGATTCTTTCAATCCATGTTTGAAAAGTGATTTCAGTTGTTTCTGCTTTTAATAGGTTTTTGGCTTCTGCCCAAATTTCTTCTATTTTTGTATTATCCATAAAATCTCCTTTCAAAAATACGAAAAAAATGAAAAAGCCATTTAATAATTAGAAAAAAATTGGTTCTAATTTATAATTAAATAACGTTTTCATTTGTAAATATATTCTTTAATATAATAGCAAAAAAATAGGGCAATAGTCAAGGTAAAAATAGTAATCGTATATTATTTTTTTCTTTAAAATTATTGACATAAGTGTTTAAAGAATGTATAATTGCAATTACGATTAGATATATGATATATGGGAGGTGGAATAATGAAAAGAACATTTCAACCAAAAAAGAGACAAAATAAAAAAGAACATGGTTTTATGAAAAGAATGGCTACTAGAGCTGGCCGTAATGTTTTAAAAGCTAGAAGAGCAAAAGGAAGAAAGAGACTTTGCGCATAAATTTTGGGTCACTTGAGTTATTAGTGGCCTTTTTTAAGGTATATTATGAAAAAAATTAAAACTTTAAAATTAAATTATGAATTTAAAAATGTATTTAATAGAGGGAAATATTTAAGAGCACATCAAGTTATTGGTTATGTTTTAAATAATAAATTTGGATACAATCGATTGGGATTGGCTATAAGTACAAAGTTATGTAAAGCTACTGGCCGCAATAGAATAAAAAGAGTTATTAGAGCGGCTTATCTTGATTTAATTAGAGAATATGAATTAAAACAGGGCTATGATATTGTGTTTATATGGAATAAGAATGTAAGTATTGATAATATTTCGTATTTTGAAGTAATAAATGATATTAAATATATTTTTAGAAAATTTGAATTAATTATTGAGGATGATGATGAAAATAATTTTTAAATTTTTTATTAGAATTTATCAATTGACATTATCTAAAGTTTTTAGTTTTTTTGGATTTCATTGTAAATTTTATCCGAGTTGTTCTGAATATACAATGCAGGCAATTGATAAGTATGGAATATTTAAAGGTCTTGGATTGGGATTTAAAAGGATCATGAAATGTAATATATTTTCTAAAGGTGGATATGATCCATTAAAGTGAAGGGAAAAAGTATATGGGATTTGTAGCTAATATATTTGGTTATGTATTGAATTATATTTATAATTTGGTACAAAATTATGGTTTAGCTTTATTGTTATTTACTTTAGTATTAAAATTAATATTATTACCATTAACTATAAAGCAAGAAAAGTCGACTAAGGCTTCTCAAAAAATGCAACAAGAATTGAATGCGTTGAAATTTAAGTATAAAAATGATACTGAAAAATTGAATGCGGCAACTATTGAGTTGTATAAAAGGGAAAAGTTTAGTCCGTTTACAGGATGTATTACAGCGATTTTACAATTTGTGATTATCCTAGGAATATTTTATTTAGTTAGTCAACCTTTAACTTATATGAGAAAAGTTGATTCAAATTTGATTAAACAATATTCACAAGAAATCGAACAAAGTAATGTAAAATCTTCTTATAAAGAAATAGCAGTAATTGCGTATAAGGGTAGTGAAGATTCTAGAGTTTATTTAAATATGAATTTCTTAGGTCTAGATTTAACAAAAGTACCAATGCAAAATTTAAAGGATCCAAAAGTTTATATTATTCCAGTGTTGTATATTATAACAATGTTTGTTAATATTAAAATTAATACTAGATTAATGAAGACTAAGGAACAATTAGATAAAGAAAAAGAAGAAAAAGCTAAAAAGAAATTGGAAGCTGCTAATAAAGATGATGAAAAATTTGATGCTGAAGTTGTTGCTGATGAATTACCAGATATGCAATCAATGACAAAGAGTATGAATTATATGATGCCTATAATGTCAATTTTTATTGGAATTATAGCACCACTTGGATTATCTTTATATTGGTTATTAAGCAATATTTTAAATACAGTTGAAAGATTGGCTATTTCAAAAATTTTTTCTAAAAAAGAGGAGGCATAATATGTCTAAAACAGTTATTGCAGAAGGTAAAACTTTAAATGAAGCAATTGATAATGGATTGAAAGCGTTAAATTGCAAAAGAAGTGATGTTGAAGTTAGGGAGATTAAAGATACTGATAAAAAGATGTTTTATAGTATTTTAGCACCAAGAAAAGTAAAAGTTGAACTTATATTAAATAATGAAAAAGGTGATGAATATAATGTTACTGAAGAAGATTTAAATAAGGCAATGGATATTTTAAATAAATTCTTAGATAAGTTTATAGAGCATTTTAAAGATTTAAACTACAAGATTGAAATTAAGGAAGGTATATTACATATCGATTTTATTGGTGAAGATTCTTTAAATTTAATTGGATATAGAGGCGAAACTTTAAATTCTCTTCAAACAATTTTGGTAGCTGTTTTAAAGAAAAAAATGGATTCAAAAGTTAAGCTATATTTGAATGTTGGAGATTATAGAGAAAAAAGAAATGATATTTTGAAAGATTTAGCCAGAAAAATAGAAGCTGAAGTGCTTAAGAATCGTAAAAAAAGAGTTTTAGAGCCTATGAGTGCTTATGAAAGAAAAATAATTCATACTGAGTTACAAAATAGTGATAAAGTAGTTACTTTTAGTATTGGAGAAGAGCCACATAGAAGATTGGTAATTGATTTAAAATAAGTAAATAAAAATTTCGAAGTCAAAGTTCGAGATTGTTGTTAATAGAACACAATCTTACTTTGATTTTTTATTTTGGAGGTAATAATGGAGAATACAATTGTTGCAATATCTACTGCTATGGGAAATGGTGGTATTGGGATAGTTAGAATGTCTGGGGAAAAGTCATTTGAAATTTTAGATAAGATTTTTAGACCAAAGAATAATGATGGTATTATTAATGGATATCAAATTAAATATGGTAATATTATTGATCCGAAAAACGAGGAGAGTGTTGATGAGGTTTTAGTATCTTATTTTGTTGCGCCTAAGAGTTACACTACTGAAAATATGTGTGAGATTAATACTCACGGAGGTATGGTTGTTGAAAAAAGAATATTGGTACTTTGTTTGGAAAATGGGGCTGAGATTGCTGGTCCTGGTGAATTTACTAAAAGAGCTTTTTTGAATGGTAGAATTGATTTGTCTCAAGCTGAGGCTATTATTGATTTAATTAACTCTAAAACTGTCAGAGAGGCAAAAGAATCTATTAATCAATTAGAAGGTCATTTATCTAGTAAAATTGAAAATATCAGGCAAAAAATGCTTAATTTGATGATTGCAATTGATGTAAATATAGATTATCCGGAATATGATGAAGAGGAAGTTACAAAAAACAGATCTTTGGGTGAATTGAGGATTATTTCAGAAGAGTTGATTAAGTTAGAAAATAGTTTTAATAGTGGAAAGATATTAAGAGATGGTGTAAAAACGGTTATTTTAGGAAAGACTAATGCTGGAAAATCTTCGTTATTAAATAGAATATTAAAAGAGGATAGAGCAATTGTTAGTAATATTGAAGGAACGACTCGTGATACTATTGAAGAATTCGTTGATGTTGAAGGAATTCCATTAAAATTGATTGATACTGCAGGTATCAGAAATTCTTCTAATGAAATAGAGCAAATAGGAATTCAAAAGAGTAAAAAATTAGCTGATTCTGCGGATTTAATTATTGCAATATTTGATATTACAAAGAATTTGACTGAAGATGATCAGGAGCTTTTGGAAATTATTAAGGATAAAGAATGCATTATTTTATTGAATAAAATTGATGTTTTATCTGAAAACATTGAATTAGAAAAGTGTTTAAAGTCTATTAACAAAAATATATTGAAAATATCTGCTATGGAAGATATTGGAATTCAACAATTGTTTGATAAAATAGTTGAAATCTATAGTTTTAATAATGATAGTTTATCTAATGATGTATTAATTAGTAATGAGAGACATAAAAATTTAATTCAAAAGGCTAGAATGGAAATTGACGAGGCTATTAATGCTGCTGAGAATGATATGTATATTGATATTATTTCAATTTATATTACTAATGCTATGAATTATTTAGCTGAAATTACAGGAAATAATGTTACTGATGATGTGATTAATGAAATATTCAAGAAGTTTTGCTTAGGAAAATAAAAATTAAAAGCGAACATTGTTTAAAATATATGATGTGAAAAATGTGGATAACTTGATTTTACTAACTTTTTTATGTGGAAAAGTGTTCAGGTTTCACAAAAATCATACATAAAATGTGGATAATGTGAATTAAAATGTTGAAATGTTATAAGGAGGTTAATGTGAATTATTTTGCAGGAAAATATGATGTAGCCGTTATTGGAGCTGGTCATGCTGGTTGTGAAGCAGGTCTTGCGGCTGCTAGAATGGGTATGAGAACTTTAGTTTTTTCTATAAGTTTAGAGTGTATTGCTAATATGCCTTGTAATCCTCATATTGGAGGTAGTTCTAAGGGACATATTGTAAGAGAAATTGATTGTTTAGGTGGAGAAATGGGAAAAAATATTGATAAGACCTATCTTCAGTTAAAAATGCTGAATACTTCTAAGGGGCCTGCTGTGCATTCTTTAAGAGCTCAGGCGGATAGAAAGCAATATCAAAGTGCTATGAAGAAGACTTTAGAAGAGCAAGAAAATCTTTTTATTAAACAGGCTGAGATTGTTGATATAGTTATTGAAGATAATAAAGTTAAGTCCATTGTGACGAATGTTGGAGCGATTTATGATGTGGATGCTATTATTTTAGCTACTGGTACTTATTTAAAAGGTATGATACATATAGGGGAAGTTTATTATTCTTCTGGTCCTGATGGTGTTTCTGCTGCTAATGATTTGTCAGAGGTTCTAAAAAAATTAAATATTGAAATTAGAAGATTTAAAACTGGTACACCTGCTAGAATTAATAGAAGAAGTATTGATTTTTCTAAAATGGAGATTCAAAATGGGGATGAAGTTATTGAGCCTTTTTCTTTAGAAAATAATTTTACTAGAGATGATACTCAGATGCCATGTTATTTGACATATACAAATGAAAAAACTCATGAAGTAATTAGGAAGAATTTGATGAGGAGTCCTTTGTATTCTGGTAAAATTCATGGTACAGGTCCTAGATATTGTCCTTCTATTGAAGATAAAGTTGTTAGATTTGCTGATAAGGAGAGACATCAGTTGTTTGTGGAACCTATTGGTAGAGATACTGATGAAATGTATATTCAGGGAATGAGTTCTTCTTTACCTGAGGATGTTCAGTTAGAAATGTATCATACTGTTCCTGGATTGGAAAACTGCGAGTTTACTAGACCTGCTTATGCTATTGAGTATGATTGTATTGATCCTCAAGAATTAAAAATTAGTTTGGAACATAAAAGAATTTCTGGAATGTTTTTTGCTGGGCAAATTAATGGTACTTCAGGATATGAAGAGGCTGCTGCTCAGGGGTTAATAGCAGGAATTAATGCTGCATTAAAATTAAAAGGTAAGGAACCTGTTATATTGGATAGATCTCAAGCTTATATAGGTGTTTTAATTGATGATATAGTTACGAAAGGTGTTACTGAACCTTATAGAATGATGACTTCTAGGGCTGAATATAGACCACTTTTGAGACAGGATAATGCTGATTTACGTTTAATAGAGATTGGTCATGAAGTTGGATTGATTTCGGATGATAGATATGATAAATTTTTAATTAAGAAGAAGGCTATTGAGGATGAAGTTGAAAGATTAAGAAATGTTGTTGTTAAACCAACTGAAATAAATAATAATCATCTTGAATCAATTGGAACAACTAGAATTACAACTGGTTTCAAAATGGCGGATTTATTAAAAAGACCTCAAGTAACTTATGAAAATTTAGCTTTAATAGATGTTGATAGGGTAGAGCTTGATGAAAGAGTAAAAAAAGAAGTTGAAATTTTATTGAAATATGAAGGATATATTAATTTGGAAAGTGTTCAAGTTGATAAATTTAAAAAGCTCGAAAATAAGAAGTTGAGTGAGGATATTAATTATTCTGAAATTTCTGGGTTAAGATTGGAAGCTAGACAGAAACTTGATAAGGTTAAACCTTCGTCTGTTGGACAAGCTTCAAGAATTTCTGGAGTTTCGCCAGCAGATATTACTGTATTATTAATTTGGCTTGAAACTAATAAAATGAAAAGGAATTAGTTATGGATTATAAAATTATAAAAGAATATATGGACATTGATAATGTTAGTGCAGAGAAATTTGCAGTCTATATGGAATTATTAAGAGAGTGGAATGAAAAAATAAATTTAACTGCTATAACGGATGAAGAAGGGATTCTTGTGAAACATTTCTTCGATTCATGCAGTATTAGTGAGTTTGTGGGTAATAATTCTAAAATAATTGACGTTGGAACTGGGGCAGGATTTCCAGGATTACCTTTAAAAATAGTAAATGATACTTTAAATCTTACATTAGTTGATTCACTTAATAAAAGAATTAATTTTTTAAATGAAGTGAAAAATAAATTGGGGCTAAAAAATGTTGAAACAGTACATGGGAGAGCTGAAGATGTAGGAATTGATAATAAATATCGTGAAAAATATGATTTTGCAGTATCTAGAGCTGTTGCAGAATTGAGGAGATTAGTGGAATATTTGTTACCGTTAGTTAAAGTTGGTGGAAAAGTTATTGCAATGAAGGGGCCTAATATTGATGAAGAAGTTGAAAATGCTAAAAAAGCAGTAAAATTATTGGGTGGCGAAATTGAAAGAATAGAAAGTTTTAGACTTGGAAATACTGATAATGAAAGAACAGTAATTATTATAAAAAAAATAAAAAATACAGAATTAAAGTATCCACGAAAGGCAGGAATTCCGAGAAAAAATCCATTATAAATATTGTGAAAGACGTAATTTTTGAATTGACAAATTACGTCTTTTTTTATATTATTATTGCAGTTGAGAGGAGGATAAGATTTTGGGTAAAGTTATTTCTGTAGCAAATCAAAAAGGTGGTGTTGGAAAAACTACTACAACTATTAATATTGCTGCTATTTTAGCAAAAAAGAATAAAAAAGTCTTAGTTATTGATTGTGATCCACAAGGTAATGCAACAAGTGGGCTTGGAGTGGGGAAGATGAGTCAATTTTCAACTTATGATGTGTTAGTTAATGAGGTTGAA
>JABCOX020000109.1 GCA_013333395.2 Clostridiales bacterium
CTAGCAGTAATTTCTCTAACTTGACTAACAGTACCCGGAGGTGAAGTGATTTCAGAAGAAAACATCGTTTGAATTGAATCAATGACAACTAATTTTGGATTCATTTTCTCAATTTCTTTTTCAATATTGTCCATATCTGTTTCACCTAAAAACATCAAATTTTCATTATGTATTTGAAGTCTATCAGCTCTCATTTTAACTTGTTCAACAGACTCTTCTCCAGAAACATATAAAACCTTACCATCATCATTAGCAATTTTATCACAAATTTGTAAAACTAACGTAGATTTTCCAATTCCAGGCTCTCCTCCAATTAATACTAAAGAACCCTTAACAAGTCCACCACCTAAAACTCTATTAACCTCTTGATATCCAGCATCAAATCTAAAAGATTCCTTACCTTCAACTTCATTTAACTTAACAGGTTTCGCAATAGTTAATTTAGTATTAGAATTAACCGCTTTAATATTTTTCATTGATTCTTCGTAAAAAGTATTCCACTCACTACATGAAGGACATTTGCCAAGCCACTTAGACGACTCAAATCCACAATTATTACAAACAAAAACAGTCTTAACTTTAGCCATATTTCCTCCATTCAATATCATAAAATATTATACTATTCACTAATAAGCCCTATAAACATTGCGTGTGACCAACCAAGTCCAATAACCCATCTTTCAGTAAAATCACTAGAAATTTGTTCAGGCAATAATCCAAGCGGTGTACTACTTTTTAGAATTACTTCCATACATTTCTTATACTCTTCCATATTACCAATCTTCTTATAATACATTCCCATCCATGCAGTAGCAATAACCCATGGATAAGTACCCGAAATATAAGTATCATTTTGAAATCTCAAATAACCATTAGAATAAGTTCTTAATGTATTATTTATTTCATCAACAGTATTTCTAACCACTTCATCATTAACATCAAACATTTCAAAAGGTATGATTGTTCCAAGCATAGAAATATCAATATATCTATCTTTAAAATTTCTAATAAAAATATTTCTTTGTTTATCTACAAAATTCTCCAAAACATAATTTTTAACAATTATTTTTTTATTTTCATAATCCTTAATTTTATTTAAAACATTTTCATCATTGAAACCTTGATATTTATTCAAAATTTTATATATATTAACCATTGCATCATACGCACCGTAAATTGCAGCAGTAGCATATATGCTGATACCTTCATTATTTTCCCACAAATCAAAAGTCTCATGTTTATAAATTGCATTTTTATAATCACAATTAATGTTTAAAAACTTACACTCAACATATTTATTGATAAATGTCATTGCCTTATCAAGCATATCAACATTTTGAAGTAAAAAAGTATCATCACTATTTCCAAACTTTTTCAAATAATTCAAATAATGCTTATATGCACCCCAAACAACAATTGCTGTTTCATCAATTTGATATCCCCAACAAGGCGCCAAAGTGCAGTCCGTAAAATATCTCTGCTCCCAGATACCATCCAATAATTGAGTATTTCTCAAGAAGATTTCATAATACTTATTACTATAATTATCAAAATTCAAAACATCAAAATACGAATACATCATAATTGCATCCCTTGGCCAGCAATATGAATATCTCCCACTTTCGTCCCTTTCTTCGTCAACTTCCAAAGTTGCTGAAATACCTGCAGTTTCTTCATTCACTAAAAAAGGAATAAATAATATGGTTCTTTTATAAATATTAATCAGTTTTTCCATATACTCAGTTCCATCATTCTTCAACCTCAATGTATCATGAGCATACAAAAAATTTTTCCAGTAATTCAATGCCTTAGTATATTCAATATCAATATCTACTTTCTTAAGGTTTTGAACCAAATTCATCATACCAGATCGAGTATTTTTTTCATTTTTCAAACAAATAAACAAATTAAAAAATCTTGTATCCCCAGGATTAATATTCCCTAAATCATAACTAATCGCATTATCAGATGACATAGAAATATAATCCTTATCATGAATAATTCCAGAATTAATAGTAGCATTAACATTATTCATTTGTGAAGAAGTAATATCCTCATCAGAAAAAATAGCAACTGTATAATTGTGACAATATTGGAATAATACATCATTTCTAAGCATTCCACCAGCCATATTATTAAAAGAGGACATCATTTTAGAATGAACTAAAAAATTAACCCTTTCAACATCATCACTATTATTAGTAAAAGCATATCTCTTAACAATAACATCATCATCAATCATTGTAAAATCAGTTTGTTTTACATTTAACTTAAAATATGAATTATATATTTCAGTATGTAAAATATTAGAATCTTCTTCATAATATTGATTATAACTATTATTAACATCCTTATGAAGATAAATAATATTAGAATCATTTACTTTAATACCAACATAAAAAAAATCAAAATACTGTCTATAATCAGGTGTTGGATAATATAATCGCAATAACTCACCATATTTTGTAAAACTGCAAGTTATTTTCTCATTGCCAATAAAAGCATCATTATAATATTTTTTTCTCATTTGTATTACTCCCCATTCATTAATTCAATAATTTGCATTCTTAAATCATTCACACGAGCATTTAATTTATTTATTCCATCATCCGAACTCAAAGAATCATCAATATTAAATTTCAATTGATTTTCCATATCAACCAATTCTTTTTCAAGAGCCTGCATCTTCTCAATTAATTCAATTCTACTAATTTGCTTATCCATTGGATTATCAATACAATCAATGCATCCATCTTCAATTCCATCCAATTCATAAGCTTCCCCGAATTTAGGAATACATACATCAACATCATCCATTGTTGACAAAATTTTATCTTTTAAAACATTTTGAGGTTCATTTTCACCATGTACAAGGAAAATCTTTTTAGGTCTTTTATTTTTAAAAGAATAAACAAAATTCAATAATCCCTCTTGATCAGCATGTCCTGAATATCCTTCAATATATTCAACTCTAGCTTCAACAGAAATATCTTCACCTAAAACCTTAACTTCTCTCTCACCATCAACAATTCTTCTCCCCAATGTTCCAGGAGCTTGATAACCAACAAATAAAATTGTATCAAGATAATTCCACAAATGATGTTTCAAATGATGTTTAATTCTTCCAACATCACACATTCCACTAGCAGAAATAATAATACATGGATCAGTACTCTCATTTAAAGCTTTTGAATCTTCAACAGATCTAGTAAATCTCAATCCATCAAAATCAAGTGGATTATCACCTTTTTGAATTTCTTCCTTTATATCATCAGAAAACAAATTCATATTTTTCTTAAAAACTTCTGTAGCATTTACAGCAAGCGGACTATCCACATAAACTGGTACTTCCATTAACATTCTATACTTGCGTTGAAATTCTTCATCATCCAAATGTTGTTCCCTTAATTTATTTAATTCATACAAAATTTCCTGAGTTCTACCAACTGCAAAAGAAGGAATAACAACAGTTCCACCCTTAGCAAGAGTTTCATAAACAATATCCAAGAATAAACTTGCTTTTTGATCATTTTTAATATGCAATCTATTACCATATGTTGATTCCATAACAAGATAATCTGCATCAGCAATCATAGTAGGTTGAGCTAATAATGGAATATCATTATTACCTAAATCACCACTAAATACAATTTTTTGCATTTTATCATCTTCAGTAACCCAAACTTCAATAATTGCAGAACCAAGCATATGACCAGCATCATTAAATCTAACCTGAATACCAGGAGCAACATCAATTATTTCATCATAACTAATAGGTTTGAATACTTCAATCGATTTTCTAGCATCTTCTGCAGTATACAAAGGTTCCAATGTTGCTTTTTTACCAAGTCTTCTTCTCTTTTTATTTTTTATTTCATTTTCTGTTTCTTGAATATAACCACTATCAGGTAACATTATTTCACACAAATCACATGTGGCCTTAGTAGCATAAATCGGCGCTCTAAAACCCTCTTTATATAATTTAGGAATTCTTCCTGAGTGATCAATATGTGCATGAGTTAATAACATAAAATCAATCTCATTAACATCATATGCAAACGGAAGATCATTAAATAATTCATCTTCCATACTTCCTTGATTCAAGCCACAATCAACTAAAAACTTTTTTCCTGCCGCTTCAACCAAATAATTACTTCCTGTAACTCTCTGAGTTGCACCTAAAAATCTAATTTTCATATCAACCTCTCTTTTGTATATAAATATATTTATTTAGAAAATATTTTTGTTTTTCTTGATGTCTTAATTTCAATTTCACTACCTTCTGGAGTATTAGCTATATAAGTACTCTCCATTTCAGTAGAATTATAAATTTCAACAATAATACCCTCAACCTCAGGAACTGTCTTTAATTTAACAGACAATTCCTCTAAATTTAATTCTTTAGAATCAAACAATCCTCTTAAAATTCTATAATCTAAATCATCATTGTTTGAAATAGGATTTATTATCTCATACTCAATAGCTTTTGGAATTAACTTTTCTTGAATTCTATTCAACTTCATTTTGCAATTAGGAATATTATTTAAGTATCTAGTTTGATAAATTAAATCCAATATTTCCTTTTTATCTGAAGCATTAATCACTTGTTTTTCAAAAACTTCTAAAAATTGTTTTTCAAATTTTGAAATATTAGTACTAACCTCATAGTACTTTATTTTAAGCATTAATTCTTCCTTCATTTTTTCAAATTCCATAGGATCTTGAATCTTTGAATATTCATTAATCTGCTTTTCTAAATTAGCTTTACTATTAATAAGTAATTGTTGATAATTTCTAATATCAAAAATTTTCTTATCAGAAGGTAATTTACTATTAACAAGCATAAATTCATTTTTTAATTTATTAGGTTGTTGCAATAATTCATTAATATGTTGTAAATCAACAAAAGCCTTATTCTTCTTTGTTAAAATCTCTTGTTGATACTCATAAGGATATCTCATTTTTAAATATTCGTTTTTATATACTGCCAAAATATCCAGTATTTTTTCATTTTGCATCTTATCAAATGATTTATAAAATTGCATACTAACATTAACTAATTCATTCCATAAAGGCTCTGGAAGATTAATTTTTAAATCTTCCGCACTCCTTAAATTATCCACTAATACATCACCCAAAATATAAGTAAGTAAAATATAAACAATATTGCATTCACTACTCTCTATTTCAGCTTTATCAATAGACCATGACCAACCATTAAAATCCCTTAAAACTTCTGCCCTTGAAATTGCTTTTCCAATCCCCACTGTAGTAAGGACTGCTCTCTCTTCCAAACTCATTTCAGCAGTAACATTATTATCAATTTCCGCTTTTGTTATTGCATATAACAAATCCTTTTCAGTAGGAAAAGAATATATTACTGGATTATTCAAATATTTATCAGGTGATTTTATACGCAAACGTTCAGATTTCATTTTAATTTGATTTTCATTATTTATTTTAATAACATCAATAACAGAACAATAATCTTTAACATCATCATAAATATTATTTAAAAAATTGCTTTTCGTTGGTACAACTCTCTTAATTTTTTTGTAATTATCATAACTATCATCAATTTTATAAATCATACTTAAAATCAAATTTGCTATCTGTGGTTTAAATTTTTTAATATCAATTAAATTTCCCATCTCTTCACTAAATTCAGAAGAGCTTACAATATCTTTATGCACATTAACTCCTTACTATTTATTATTCATCACTCGCAGAATTCTCCGCACCGGGTGCACTTTTTAATTCATTCCATCTTTCTTTACTCATTAATACATCACGAGGTTTACTTCCTTGGAATCCAGAAACAATTCCTCTTTGCTCCATTTGATCAATAATTCTTCCAGCTCTTGCATATCCAACCTTAAATTTTCTTTGAATAAAAGATGTAGAAGCTGTTTGATTTCTTATAACTTCCTCAATAGCTTCTTCTAATAAAGGATCATTATCATCATCCTCATCATTTGAAACATTATTTGCAGGATTGTCTATATTATCAATCTTCTCTAAAATTGAAGTTGAATTTTCATTAACTTCATCAGTCTTAATATATTTAACAATATTCTCAACTTCAGAATCAGAAACAAAAGCACCTTGAATTCTAGTAGGTTTAGATGCACCAATTGGGAA
>JABCOX020000110.1 GCA_013333395.2 Clostridiales bacterium
CAACATTTTTGATGAACAATACTAAAATGGATGAAACGATTCAATCCACAATAGTAAAAACAATACTTGGTGAAGAAAAAGCAAAAGCAGAGCAAGAAGATAAATCAAAGAATGAAATTCAAAAATACATAGAACAAGCAGGAGAGACTATTGACAATGCAAAAAGAACAATGGTAACTCAGACCGCACAAGAATTAACAAAACAAATAATGATAGGAATATCTTTTGTTGGATTATATCTGTCATCAGCTGTCATTATCTTTATAATAAAGCAATTGTCAAATCTATTGACATCATTGCCAGTTATAAAACAATTTGATAAAATTGGAGGCGGAATAATTGGAGCAATAAATGCAATCATAATTGTATATATTGCACTAGGTATAGTTAAAGTAGTTGGAGTTACAGTAAAAAATCCAACATTAATTAAAGAAGTAAATAATTCAATTATTACTAAAATAATATTTGACAAAAATCCAGTTGAAAGTATAATTACATCAATTAGTAAAAAATAATTTCTATAACAAGGTGGAAATATTAAATGAAAGATAAGAGAAAAAATAGATCATCTGAAAAAGAATATGATGAAATCGAGATATATGTAAGAGATAACGAAAACACTAAATCTACGAAACAAACAAAAAAGAAGTCAAAAAGAGACAAAAAAGAAGATAAAAAGAAAAATAAGCATAAAAAACATACACTAAGAAAAATTTTATTAGCAATATTAGCAATAATTATAGTTGCAGGAATTGTTTTCTTTATACATGTTCAAAAGAATGGTGGAGGATTAAAGGGAATTGTAACAACCGTAATTGGAAGTAGTGCAGAAAAAGAAAAAGAACTACAAGATATCTACATGTTAGTAATGGGTAAAAGTGAAAACATGACAGATACAATAATGGTTGTAAAATATTCAGCTAAAAATCAATCAGCATCAATGCTATCAATACCAAGAGACACTTTTACAGGAACCAATGAAAGTAAAGCAAGTGCTTTTGATAAAA
This sequence comes from Clostridiales bacterium, assembly GCA_013333395.2. Taxonomy (GTDB): domain Bacteria; phylum Bacillota; class Clostridia; order TANB77; family CAG-508; genus CAG-793. Next base: position 1,008 of record JABCOX020000110.1, read on the forward strand.
TTAACTCTAAGTACATAAATGGTGGAGCACAAGCAACCTTAAAAGCAGTGAATGATTTAACAGGATTAAATATCAAATATTATTTAATAGTTGATACAAAAGCCCTAAGAGACTTAGTTGATGCCATAGGCGGAGTGGAATTTGATGTTCCAATTGATATGGATTATGATGATGTAACACAATCACTACATATACATGTAAAAAAAGGATTGCAATTACTAAATGGTGAACAAGCAGAAGGTGTAGTAAGATTTAGACACAATAATAATTACACATCATATCCAGCATCATATGGTGATAATGACTTGGGAAGAATGAGAACACAAAGAGAGTTCTTAAAAATATTATTAAAACAATTAATGAAACCAACAAATATTACAAAAATAAATAATTTATTAAAGATTGCACAAGAAGAAGTAGAAACAAACATCGATTGGAATACTGCAAAAGGATATGTACCATCACTATTTGGATTTAATACAAACAACTTGGTAACAAATGCATTACCAGGAGAACCAAAATATGCAAATGGAGTAGCCGTATTCATAGCAAGCCAATCAAAAACAAAAGATTTAATAAATACAATGTTCTTACAAGTTGTAGATAACACAGAAAAAACAACGGAGGGCACTGACACAGATAATAATACAACATCAACAAATACTACAAAGTCAACAACAAGTACAACACCAACAACATTAAAACCAAAGTCAAGTATTTCATTACAATTAATAAATGGAACTGGTTCTAAAAAGAAATTTGAAGCAGCAAAAGCTCAATTAAAAAATCAGGGTTATAAAATTCAAGGAGAAGTAACAACAACACCTATTGATAAAACAATCATAATAAATCGTAAAGAATTAAATAAAGAAGAGGTAGAAGCAGTAAAATCTTTATTAGGAACAGGAAAAATTACTGAAGGCAAGACAAGCGAAAAAAATAATATAACAATAATAATTGGAAAAGATTATTAATCTTTGTAGATAAATGTAAAATTTATGCATACAAAAATAATTGAATAAACAAAGAAAATAAGCTATCATCAAGATAGCTTATTTTTATTAATGCGTTTTCTTCTAAACTTAGCTCTTTTCTTTTTTATTTGTCTCATTTTAATAGAATATAAGATAAATATCACAACTGTTGAACCAATAATAATTAAAACAACATTTGAAAAAGTTGAAGATTCAACATCACTATCAGCAATCAAATCTACAGAGTATTTAGCACCATCGACATTGCATTCTAAATATCCAACAATATCGCCTTTTTTTATTGGAGCCAATACTTTTTTCATAACAATATTTCTATTTACATCTATTATATAATCCTGTTTTACTAATATATTTAAATCCTCTTTTGCAATTAATTTTAAATCCCTTGTTTTTGGAGTCCCATTAATTATTTTAGAAGTGGAAACCAAACTACCTTTATTTACAATTGTTTGATAATTGTATTTATTGAACCCAAATTCAAACAAACGCATACAATCATGTTCTCTTGAAGAATTAATATTTTTAATGCTTTCGGAACCTAAAATTACTGCAATTAAATTTCGATTATCCTTTGTAGCAGAAGCAATTATACAATACCCAGCTGCATCAGTATAACCAGTTTTAAGACCAGTAGCATATTTATAAAATCCATAAGAATTCTTATTAATCAAATAATTAGTATTATCAAAGACTCTTGGGTCAGAATACTGCTTAGAATATTCTGCTGTAGGAGCCAATGAATAGTGAACCTTTTTAGTAATATTATTTAATTCAGGAAATTTCAAAGCATAACTACCAATTAAGCATAAATCATAGGCAGTAGAATAGTGATTTTCATTATGAACTCCATTTGGGTTTAGAAAATGAGTATTAGTACAACCAAGTTCTGCAGCTTTTGAGTTCATCATATTTGAAAAAGTTTTAACATCCTCATCAAATTTCTTTTTAGCAGCATCAGAACTAGACATATCATATTGATTAGAGCATCCATTTGCAATGTACTGAGCTAAAATATAAGCTGCATCATTAGCTGATGGAATCATAAGCAAATTAAGTAATTGCTCAACAGTAAGTTCCTCATTTGGAACCAGTAACCCGGTAGAATATGTTCTAGGAATTTCGTGAATTGAATAATAACTAGCCTTAACAATATCAGTTAATTTGCAGTGCTCCATAGTAAGTATAGCTGTCATTGTCTTTGTTGTGCTAGCAGGAAACAACTTTTCATATGCATTTTTTGTATAAAGCAGTTTATTAGTAGTAACATCATATAATACAGCAGCTTTAGCATAAACCGTAGGTCCATCAGAACTAATTGAGGTATTTTCAGTACCATAACTAAATACTACAAAATTATAAATAAATAATAATAAAATTAAAAAAATTGAAATCTTCTTTTTCAAAATAATCTCCATAAATAAAACTTTCAATATCATATCAATTATATATTAATAAATCAAAAAATTAAAGGAGGAGCATGGATAAAGTAAAATCATTCATTGAAAAATTAAATATAAAACAGAGAATAGGAATCGCTGTAGCAGCATTATTAATAGTAGTTTTAGCTTTTATTTGGTTATATAACATATATGGAAACGATTCTCCTAAAAATGAAAATAAAAAACAAACAGAAATCAACAATGAAGTGGAGTTCAAGTTTGGATTAAAAGAAAAAGAAAATAAAACTATAATGGTAGATATTTCAGGAGAAGTTGTAACCCCAGGAGTCGTAAAGCTTACAGAAGGAGCAAGAATAATAGATGCGATAACAGCAGCTGGAGGAAAGACGGAAGATGCCGATTTATCAAAAGTAAATTTAGCTTATATACTAGAGGATGGTGTTCAATTATATATTCCGAGGTATAACGAAAAATTAGAGAAAGATATATTGCAAGCCGAACCAGGAGTCGAAATTGTGCAAGAAGGAATAAACACAACTTCGAAAAAGGAGACAAAAGTAAATATTAATACTGCTAATAAAGAAAAATTAACAACTCTACCAGGTGTAGGACCCGGAACAGCAGATAAAATAATCGAACACAGGAGCAAAAATGGTAAATTTAAGACAGCTGATGAAGTTAAGAAAATTCCAGGTATAGGAGAAAATAAATTCAAATCACTAAAAGATAAGATAACAATAAAATAATAATGAAATATAATATTAAAATAAAATATCTTGAAAAAGAATGAATATAATTGTAAAATGTCAAAA
>JABCOX020000111.1 GCA_013333395.2 Clostridiales bacterium
GTTTTTCTAAGAGTGGAAAAAATCCAATTATGGATTAGTTTCAATTATATTCACTTCCTATTGGCAAGAGATATATACACACGTACAAACTATCATTGACTAAATATATAACATTTAAAAAGGAGTACCCTGACGGGTAACTCCTTATTTGCTAATTGCATTTTCAAACTGAATTAGATCCTTTTTTTGTTGATCAATATCATAGTCCATTAATTCTATTGAAAATATTACATTTGCATTTCTAGTGTTAGATAATTTTCTAACTTTATAATTACTTCCGTTTTCTTTAAGAAGGTAGTCATACTTATTCCCATTAACCTTTATTCCATCTAAATGGCTATCAGAAATAATATCTAATCCACTAAAACTAAAATCTATCCCTGCAATGCTCATTGCATATTCAAAATCAGACGTATTGGAATTATTTAAGCTAGATGAACCACTCTTCTTTTTCCTATACTTCGCTGTTACATCAAAATAATTGGAAAATTGGTCTATTGGAAATATCAAAAACCCCCCTCTATCTTTTGTTATAAAAAATTCTGCACCTTTTTCTTTATAATAGTTAATTATCCAATTATAGAATACTGATTTTGGCATATTAATATCTGAACCCGCTGTCCCAGAATTACAAAATTCATCAAAATTGCTATCCATAAAATTAACTATCATTCTAGTGTATTCATTTTCACTTGTCTTGTTTTTAGTAGAATACTTGAATATGCCATTTTTTAAATCTGGCAATAGTACAAATTGACCGCATTGAGCATTTGGCATTTTTGCTTCTATATAGAAAGCTTTATCCTTTCCACGATAAAGTATATCGCTTACAGTTGAATCAGATTCTCCTTGTTGTTCAAATTTAGTTCCATATTTTTCATTTAAATATTCTGTACACTCTTCTTCAAAATTTCTCCAACTCATTTTTATACCTCCTCCAATCTATCTAAAATAGATTTTCCAATGCTTTGAACTACATTTGCTGTCATTGCATTTCCTGCTTGTTTAAGCAAATGTCGATTACTTACCTTTCCAGACACTTTTTTGATAAAACAATCATCAAACCCTTGAAATCTCAAAGCTTCCTCACCTTTTAGATAGTATATTTTTTTATCTCTAACATAATAAATACCGTCCCTATGTGCTCTTAAAGTTGGCATTCTATTATGATATAAACGCAAATCAGACATTCTAGTGTCTACTACAACATTATTCATCTCAAGTATTTCTTGTAATTTAAATTTGCCAATATTTTTTTCGTTATTCAGATACCTTAATGAAAACCATTCATAATCCTCTTCCGACATATAATTGTCACTTGGATTAAAGTATGAATCAATTTGAACTCGCTCTTTTTCATCCGGCCAAATAAATTTCGTTATTCCCAAAGAATTTTCAAATCCTATTATATAAATTCTTTGTCTCATATGCGGAACTCCATAATCAATACTATTCAACACTTTATGGTAAATTGAATATCCTGATTTAGATAAAGTAGCAATAATATCGTTAAATGTTTTACCTTTATCGTGTGTTACCAGTCCTTTTACATTCTCAAAAATAAACACCTTTGGCTTCTTCTTTTCCAAAATATCAATAAGGTGATAAATTATCTGACCTCTTGGATCCTTTGTACCTTCTTGCCTACCGATAACAGAGAATGTTTGACATGGAAATCCAGCAATCATAACATCAAAATCTGGAATAGCATTACAATCTATTCTTTTTAAATTGCCATAATTAACATCAGTTTTATCATCAAATAATAAGTCATATGTTCTATTTGCAAGTCTACTTGTATCAGAAGATCCCACACAAGTTAGTCCGCATCTTTCTAGTCCTATTCTTCCTCCACCAATTCCAGAGCAAAAATCAAAAAAAGTATTTACCTCCATGTTAACCACCTACTTCAAAAGCTATTACCTTTTATTATACCAGCCATGAAAAATCTATTCCAGAGCTAATTTTCACAAAAAAAGGTTGTATAATATTTAGCATTGGGAGAGAATTTTCTTTCAACAACGCTAAATATTATACAACCCTATTGTTAAAGTACTTTATGAGATCTTTATTAATTTTTTATATAGTTTTCTTAGCCTGTTATCCTTTAATGTCGTATCTAACATTGGCTCCATTGTTATAGCCAGGTCATGAATTTCATCAACTATAGAACCGACCCTATCATATTCTTCTAACTCGGCAATATTTGCTCCAATAAAGTCTTCCAAGAAGTAATAGAATGGATATTCATCAGATATCTTGTCATATCCAGCAGGTACAACAATTTCCTTATCATTAAGATATTCATATATGTTATTTTTTAGTTGCTGTATCATTTTTTAACCTCTTTTTTCTAGTATTACATAATACCACCATTACAATTAATATGTATGTGTTATTATCTTTATAAAAACCACTTCAGTTTTATTTGAATAGCTGATAAGTATATAAGACATTCTCATGCCAGTTTGTTGATAAGTTTAGATATAAATATTATGACCATAAGTGATAGACTGGGGCATGAAAATACCCAAACAACATGGGATACTTACGGCCATTTATACCCAAATAAACGTAAGGAAGTCGCAGAAAAACTAAATAACGCCATTTTTACGTCATAGATAGAATTTAAAAAGGTGTACCCCTTGCAGATAAAGAGATACACCGATTTTATTACCTACTACCACTCTTCTTTTCCAAACGTCCGATATATCTCAAATCATTCAAAATACTAGGTTCTATTTTTTCTAGTATCACCAAATCCACCTAATTATAGGAGATTTTCAGATTTTTAGTCCCGTCCCAGTCCCAGTACCGGAGAATTATAATTTGTAGATCTGTAATTATTAAATCTATCATATAGATTTTTGGGTTTGGAATCATTTTCTATTTTTTTTAAAAAAATTGTCCCATTTTCCTTTAATATTGACACAAGTTCAAAATCATTGTTTTTCAATAGTAATTTTTTGTATTTTTTATTTAAAGATATTTATTTTTTGCTTATATTAAATGCATTAA
>JABCOX020000112.1 GCA_013333395.2 Clostridiales bacterium
AGTAATAATATCAAATTCAGGAGAAGAAGAATACAATTCTAATAAAATAATAGATATGAAACTTCTTTATGTAGCGATGACAAGGCCATTACATGAATTAACTATACTTTATAAAAATGATATAACAAAACCCCTATTATTAAATTAAGAAATAAGAAAAAATAAGCAAAACAATATATTAAAAATCAGCCTTGGTTTTCTTGCAAAATCAAGGCTTTTAGTGTATCATTATATTGGATTATTAAATATAGGTTAGTAGCTTGTATAATGTTATTAATCAATATTATAGAGGTTACACTATATTAATAGTCACAAGAAAAAATGGAGGAAAATAAATGTTTAAAATTTATGAAACAGAGTTAGCAGGACGTAAGCTAACAATTGAAACAGGAAAATTTGCAATGCAAGCAAATGGTTCAGTAGTAGTACGTTATGGTGAAACAACTGTAATGACAAACGTAACAGCAGCTAAAGAAGCACAGGACGATATCGACTTCTTCCCACTATCAGTTGATTACGAAGAAAAACTATATTCAGTAGGAAAAATTCCAGGAAGCTATAATAGAAGAGAAGGAAAACCAGCAGACAGTGCAGTATTAATATCAAGAGCAATTGATAGACCAATCAGACCATTGTTCCCAAGTGACTTTAGAAATAATGTAGTAATAGTAAACACAGTATTATCAGATGATCAAGAAAACAGCCCAGAAGTATGTGCACAAATCGGAACATCTGCAGCATTAGCAATATCAGACATTCCATGGGGAGGTCCATCAGCAGCAGTAGCAGTAGGATATGTAGATGACCAAATAATTATTAATCCAAACTGCGAGCAAAGAGCAAAAAGCAGAATGAAAGCAACTGTAGCAGGAACAAAAGAAAAGATAACAATGATAGAAGCAGGTGCAGATAATATTTCAAATGAGATAATGTTAGAAGCGATAAAAGCAGCACATGTAGAAATTAAGAAAATGTGCGATTACATTCAAACTATGAGGGATGAAATAGGAAAATCAAAATTTGAATACAAATCATTCTCAGTAAATCCAGAATACTTTGAAAGAGTATGTAATGAATTAACAGAAGAAATGACAAACGCAGTAAAAGAAACAGACAAGGTTACAAGAAATGCAAATGTAGACAAAGTTTCAGAAAAAATCAAAAATATTGCAATCGAAATGTTTGGGGAAAATGCCGAAGAAGAACACAAATTTGACATAGCAACAGCAATCCATGACTTACAAAAGAAATGCGTAAGATCAATCATTTTAAATGAACATATAAGACCAGATGGAAGAGAAATAAACGAAGTACGTAAATTAACGGCAGAAGTTGATTTAATTCCAAGAGTACACGGAAGCGGACTATTCTCAAGAGGACAAACACAAGTATTAACAATAGCAACATTGGGAACAAAAGCAGACGCACAATCATTGGATGGAATTGATTTTGATACAGAAATTAAGAGATACATGCATCAATACAATTTCCCATCATACTCAGTAGGTGAAGCAAAACCATCAAGAGGAGCAGGACGTCGTGAAGTAGGACACGGAGCATTAGCAGAAAAAGCCTTAGTACCAATGTTGCCAAGTGAAGAAGAATTCCCATACACAATAAGATTAGTATCAGAAGTCTTGGAATCAAACGGATCAACATCACAAGCAAGTATCTGTGGAAGTACATTAGCATTAATGGCAGCAGGTGTACCTATTAAAGAACCAGTAGCAGGAATTTCAACAGGATTAATCACAGATCCAGAAGATTCAAGCAAATACATTGTAATAACAGATATTCAAGATATTGAAGATTTCTTCGGAGATATGGACTTCAAAGTAGGAGGAACAGGAACAGGAATAACAGCAATACAAGTAGATATCAAAAATGATGGTCTAACTTATGAAATTATCAAAGAAGCATTTGAAAAAACACAAGAAGCAAGAAAAATGATAATTAATGATGTAATATTAAAAGCAATACCAGAAACACGTAAAGAAGTATCAAAATATGCACCAAAAATCATTGCAATGACAATAAATCCAGAAAAGATTAAAGATGTAATCGGATCAGGTGGAAAAGTAATCAATAAAATAATTGATGAAACAGGAGTAAAGATAGACATTGATGATGATGGTAAAGTAGCAATTTACTGTGATGATATAGAAAATGCTAAAAAAGCACAAAAAATCATTGAATCAATAGTTAAAGAATTTGAAGTAGGCGAAATATGTGAAGGAACAGTATCAAGAATCGCAAAATTTGGAGCATTCGTAGACTTAGGTGGAAACAATGAAGGATTAGTACATATTTCAAAAATTTCAAATAAAAGAATTGAGAAAGTAGAAGATGTATTAGCTGTAGGAGATACTGTTAAAGTTAGAATTTCAGAAATAGATGATCAAGGAAAAATCAGTTTAAGTATGAAAGAATTTGAAACGATAACAGACACAGAAAAAGAAGAAAAAGAGGATTAGAATTAGAGGTTAAAATTGGATAAAATAATCATAAAAGGTGCAAAAGAGCACAACTTAAAAAACTTAAATATAGAAATTCCAAAAAACAAACTAGTTGTCATAACAGGCTTATCAGGATCTGGTAAGTCTTCTTTGGCATTTGACACACTATATGCAGAAGGTCAAAGAAGATATGTAGAAAGTTTATCATCATATGCAAGACAATTCTTAGGAATAATGGATAAACCCAAAGTAGAGTCAATTGAAGGACTATCACCAGCAATCTCGATAGATCAAAAAACAACATCAAAAAATCCACGTTCAACAGTAGGAACAGTAACCGAAATATATGATTATCTACGTTTATTATATGCAAGAGTAGGAACACCATATTGCCCGAACTGTGGAATTAAGATAGAAAAACAATCAATAGATCAAATAGTAGACGACATAATGAAACTAGAACAAGGAACAAAGATTCAAATATTAGGACCAGTAGTTCGTGAGAAAAAAGGTGAATACAAGAAAATATTTGAAGAATATCAAAAAGAAGGATATGTCCGTGCCAGAGTAGATGGTGAAACAGTAGAATTATCGGATGATATTGAATTAGACAGAAAAAAGAAACATACAATCGAAATCATAATAGATAGATTGGTAATAAAAGAAGATATTAGAGCCAGACTAACCGAATCAGTAGAAACAGCACTAAGAATAGCTAATAATCTAGTAATTGTAGATGTTGTGGGCGGCGAAGAAAAATTATATAGTGCAAATTATGCATGTCCAAAATGTGGGTTCAGTATTGAAGAATTAACACCAAGAATGTTTTCGTTTAACAATCCAATGGGAGCATGTCCAGAATGTACAGGAATTGGATATTTACAAAAGATGGACGAAGATTTACTAGTACCTGATAAAGAAGCAACACTATATGATGGAATAAAACTATATGGATCAAGTACAATGAAAAAAGGTGACACAATCGCCCAAATGTATTTTGAATCAATAGCAAAACACTATGGAGTAAAAATAAAAGGCATAAAAATAAAAGACTTACCACGTTCATTCATGGAAAAAATTATGTATGGAACAGGCGATGAAGAAATAGATTTTGTATATAAATCATCAACAGGAACACATCATAATAGAGCACCATTTGAAGGAATAATACCAACATTGGAGCGTCGTCACCGTGATACAAAATCAGCAGGGATGATGCAATGGTATGAAATGTACATGACAGAGCAAGAATGCAGTGCATGCCACGGAGCAAGATTAAAGCCAGAAGTTTTAGCAGTAAAAGTAGGAACATTAAATATTAAAGAATTAACAGATATGCCAATCAGAAGCATTAAAGAATATCTGTTAAGTCTAGAATTATCAGAAAAAGAAGAAATGATAGCATCACAAATTATGCAGGAGCTATCAAAAAGATTGCAATTCTTAATAGATGTAGGATTGGATTATTTAACATTATCAAGAAGTGCAGGAACATTATCAGGTGGTGAATCACAAAGAATAAGACTAGCAACTCAAATAGGTAGTGGACTAACAGGAGTAATGTATATCTTAGACGAGCCATCAATAGGGCTACATCAAAGAGACAATAATAGATTAATAACAACTTTGAAAAAACTAAGAGATCTAGGAAATTCGGTAATTGTAGTAGAACATGATACAGACACAATGTATGCAGCAGACCAAGTAATAGATATAGGCCCAGGAGCAGGAGTGCATGGAGGATATGTTTTAGCACAAGGAACAGCAGAAGAAATAGCTAAATCAGATAACTCAATTACAGGAAAATATTTAAGTGGCAGAATGCAAATAGCAGTTCCGAAAAAACGTAGAAACTTAACAGGTAAATACTTAGAAATAGTAGGAGCAACAGAGCATAATCTAAAAAATGTAACAGTTAAATTCCCACTAGGAAACTTTATTTGCGTAACAGGTGTATCAGGTTCAGGAAAATCAACATTAATAAATGATGTACTATATAAAAACATATACAAAGAACTTAATAATTCAACAATGAAAGTTGGAAAATGTAAGTCGCTAAAAGGATTACATCACATCGATAAAGTAATAAACATAGATCAATCACCAATAGGACGAACACCACGTTCAAACCCAGCAACATACACAGGAGTATTTGATTTAATCAGGGATATATTTGCAACAACAAATGAAGCAAAAATGAGAGGATATCAAAAAGGAAGATTCTCATTCAATGTTCCAGGAGGACGTTGCGAAGCATGTAATGGTGATGGAATAATCAAGATAGAAATGAACTTTTTATCAGATGTATATGTACCATGTGAAGTATGTAAAGGAAAACGCTATAATCACGAAACATTGGAAGTAAAATATAAAGGAAAATCAATTGCTGATGTTTTAGATATGACAGTTGAAGAAGCAGTAACATTTTTTGAAAATGTCCCAAGAATAAAAAATAAAATTCAAACATTAAAAGAGGTAGGATTAGGATATATAAAACTGGGACAAAGCTCAACAACACTATCAGGTGGAGAAGCACAAAGAGTTAAGTTAGCAACAGAATTATCAAAAACTCAAACAGGAAAAACACTATATATTTTAGACGAACCAACAACAGGACTACATATAGATGATGTTCACAGACTAGTGGATATACTACAAAAATTAGTATATAAAGGAAACACAGTATTAACAATAGAGCATAATCTAGATTTAATAAAAACAGCAGACTACATTGTCGATTTAGGACCAGAAGGTGGCGAAAAAGGTGGACAAATAATAGCAACAGGAAAACCAGAAAAAATCTGCAAAGAACCACTAAGCTACACAGGTCAATACCTAAAAGACTATTTAGAAATTTAAAATAAAGAGGACAGACATGGAAAACATTGTAATAGGAATTGAAGGCGATGTTGCATCAGGAAAAACAACAATCTGTAAAGAATTAATAAACATAGTGCCAAATTCCATATTTATAGATGCAGGAAGTATATATAGAGGAATCATGCAAGCATTAAAACAATCAAATAATAAAAATTTACCAAATGATCCCTATGAATTAATGAGAAATTTACAAGTGGAGTTTAAAATAGAAGATAGAGCAACAGTAATATACATTGCAGGAAACAAAATATCTGATGAAGAAATACATTCAGCATCAAATGCCGAGAAAGTAAGTAAATTTGCTCGAAATGTAAATAATGAAAATTTATATAAATTTGCACGTGAAATAATTAAATCATTTAAAGAATATAATATAATAATTTCAGGAAGAGGATTGCAATATATATATCCAGAAATGACAAAACATATATTTATAAAATGTGACTTAGAAGAAAGAGTATCAAGAAGATATAATCAATATGGACAAAAATACTCAAAAGATGAAATAAGAAAAATGATTATTGAGCGTGATCAACTACATGAACAAAGTGGATTCAACAAACAAGGGGAGAACACAATAATTGTAGATGTAACAAATTATAAAACTGCATCAGAAGCGGCAAATCACATATTAACATTAATATAAACCAAAGATAAGGAGAAAATTATGAAATCAATTATAGATAAAATCATAGATCAAATTGAAGAATATAAAGTGGATATTATGGATTTAGCCATAAAAGAAAAATTACCAAACTTTTCAGTGGAAAAGATTAAAGAAATTATAATTGATTACAAAAATAAGAAAAAACAAGCAACAAAGCAAAAGCAAATAGCCATAACAAACGGTAATCCATATACAACAGCTATTCTACTAATGGAAGCAATTTCATCAGAATCAAAAATTACAATATATAATCAAAACAATCTAAATAAATTAAATCAAAAA
>JABCOX020000113.1 GCA_013333395.2 Clostridiales bacterium
AATGTTGATGTTCTACCAATACTCATTGCGGCACCGTTTTGGTCTTTGATTGCTCCTAAGTATCCGAAGTATAACCATTGTACTGCTTCTTTTGCTGTTTGTGCTGGTTGTGAAATATCAAAACCATATTTTTTAGCCATTTCTTTTAATGCTTGTAATGCTTTTATTTGTTCTGATATTTCTTCACGATCTCTAATAGTATCTTCTCTTAAATCATCACAATCTAAAACTATTAAATCTTTTTCTTTTTCTTCGATTAGTTTATCAACTCCGTATAATGCTACACGTCTGTAATCACCTATAATTCTTCCTCTACCATATCCATCTGGTAAACCTGTAATTAAGTGTGATGATCTAGCTAATTTGATGTCATCTGTGTATGCATCAAAAACACCGTCATTATGTGTTTTTCTGTTTTCATGATAAATTCTATCTGTTATTTCATCTACTTTATAACCATATGCTTCACATGATTTTTCTACAATTCTGATACCGCCATTTGGCATGATTGCTCTTTTTAATGGTGCATCTGTTTGAAGACCTACAATTTCTTCTAAGTCTTTGTCTATATATCCTGCATCATATCCGTTGATTGTTGATGGTGTTTTTGTATCAACATCTAATACATCTCCATTTTCAACTTCTTTTTTATATAATTCTAAAACTTTGTTCCATAATTTTGTTGTTTTTTCTGTTGCGGGAGTTAGGAATGAATCATCACCTGTATAAGGTGTATAATTTGCTTGGATGAAATCTCTTACGTTGATTTCACTTGTCCAATCTCCGGGTGTAAAACCTTCCCATTGTTTAAAATTCATAAATAAACCTCCTAAAAATAGTAAAATGATAAAAATCATTTTTTCAATTTTATCATTTTTGAGCATTTTTTACAATTAAAATGAATATGAAATTTAGGTGATATTTGTGTGATTAATTTTATACAATTAGTTTATTATTGGTCTAAAATGAATAGTTTTGAGTATTGTTTGTTTTTTTAGAGATTGACAAAAAACAGAAGTTTATTGTATAATAATTGAAGATGTTATTCGAGAGACGAATAAAGAAGAGATTTTATAAATATATTTAAAGAGAATGAGATTACAATTTGAATATGATGTGAATGACAGTAATGAGATTTGGCTGTCACTCGTTTTGCTATTATTTAGTTTGTTTTTACAAGCTCTTTTTAGTGTATAAATAAAATAGAATAGGAGAGAGAATGAGAGAAAATAATACGAATAATTTGGAATTTAATTCTGAATTGAATAATGAAAAAGGAAATAAAAAATATAATAAAAAAGCTTATAAGCCAAGAAAAGAAAACAATAACGGTGAAAAAGTAGTAAATACTAAGAAAATAATTAAAAATGATAAAGATGAGAATAAAGTTGTTAAAAGTAGAAAAGGCAATGGTTCGATTTTAGATTTACCTACTTTTAAAAAGAGCAATTTGAAAATTATTGCACTTGGTGGACTTGATGAAATTGGAAAGAATATCACAATTTTTGAATATGAAGATGAGATTGTTTTAGTTGATTGTGGTTTGGAATTTCCTGATGATGATATGCTTGGTGTTGATATTGTAATACCTGATGTTACATATCTAGTTAGAAACAAGAATAAAATTAAAGGATTATTTGTGACACATGGTCATGAGGATCATATTGGTGCAATACCATATATTTTAAAACAAGTTACAATGCCAATTTATACTACAAGATTGACTGCGAAGTTGATTGAACATAAATTAGAGGAACATAGACTACTTAGAACTACTGAGTTAAATATTGTTGAGCAGGGACAAACTATTAATGTTGGTAAAATTAGTGTTGAATTTATTAGAAGTTCACATAGTATTCCTGATGCTTGTATGCTTGCAATTCATACACCTGCAGGTGTTGTTGTTCATACAGGTGACTTTAAAGTAGATTACACACCGATTGATGGACAAATTATTGATTTTGCTAGATTGGCAGAGCTTGGAACAAATGGTGTTTTAGCATTACTTTCTGATAGTACAAACTCTGAAAGAAAGGGTTATACTTTATCTGAAAAATCTATTGGACCTGTATTTGATTCATTATTTGAAGGATGTAAGAAGAGAATAGTTGTTGCAACTTTTGCTTCAAATGTTCATAGAGTTCAACAAATTGTGAATTCTGCTGTTAAATTTGGTAGAAAGATTGCTGTTTCAGGTAGAAGCATGATTAATATGATTAATTCTGCTAGGGAACTTAATTATATTGATGCACCTGATAATTTATTTATAGATATCGATAATATTAAAAATTATACTGATGAACAATTAGTTATAATGACAACTGGTTCACAGGGTGAAACTATGTCTGCTTTGACTAGAATGGCTCATGGAGAACATAGAAAAGTTAATTTAACTGGAAATGATTTAGTTATTATTTCAGCTACACCAATTCCGGGAAATGAAAAATCTGTTTCAAGAGTAATTAATCAATTAATGAAAATTGGTTGTGAAGTTGTATATTCTTCACTTGCTGATGTTCACGTTTCAGGACATGCTTGTCAAGAAGAACAAAAATTAATTTTATCATTGGTTAAGCCTAAATATTTCTTACCTGTTCATGGTGAATTTAGACAATTGATGGCTCATAGAGAAACTGCTATTGAAATGGGAATTGATAAAAATAATGTATTTATTACTTCAAATGGTAGAGTTTTAGAAGTTAATGAAAATGAAGCTAAGTTTACAACATCTGTTCCTTCAGGAAAAGTTATGGTTGATGGACTAGGTGTTGGTGATGTTGGTAGCGTGGTTTTACGTGATAGACAGCATTTATCTCAAGATGGTTTAATTGTTATTGTAATGTCTATGGATGGACAAACTGGTGAGTTTGTTTCAGGACCTGATGTTATTTCAAGAGGATTTGTGTATGTTAGAGAATCTGAAAACTTAATGGAAGATGTTAAATCATTTATTAAAGAAGAGATTGATAGTATGGTTGAAAGACATATTAGAGATTGGTCTACAATTAAATCAACATTAAAAGATGATGTTAGGGACTTTATCTTTAATAAAACTAAGAGAAATCCTATGATTTTACCAATTATTATGGAAGTATAATTTATTATATAAAAGGAGGAAATGGATATGAATTATAAGGAGTTGGCTGATTTAATTTTTCCTAATGCTAAGCCGATTAGTTATTATGAAGAAATGTATCCTGAAAGGGATTTACCTGAAGGTGCAATAGTTACAAGATTTGCACCAAGTCCAACAGGATTTGTACATATTGGAGGAATTTATCAATCATTGGTTGCTAAGTTTGTTTCAAAACAAACTGGTGGTGTTTTCTTTTTAAGAATTGAAGATACTGATCAAAAAAGAGAGATTGAAAACGGGGTTTTAGATATTGTTAATTCATTAAAGGTTTTTGATCTTGATCCTGATGAGGGAATGATTAATGAAAATGAATGGATTGGTAATTACGGAAATTATAAACAATCAATGAGAAAAGATATTTATGATTCATTTGTTAAATATTTCATTGAAATGGGTAAGGCATATCCTGATTTTTCTACACCTGAAGAAGATGAAGATATTAGAAAAAAACAAGAAGCAGCGGGTGTAAGACCTGGATGTTATGGTGTTTGGGCTAGATATAGGGATTTACCTCTTGATGAAGCTGCTGAAAGAATTAAAAATGGTGATCCATATGTTATTAGATTTAAATCACCTGGTAGGGAAGATAGAAAAATTGTGGTTCAAGATGTTATAAAGGGAAAAGTTGTTTTTCCTGAATATGATTTGGATATCGTTATTCGTAAATCTGATGGTTTGCCAACATATCATTTTGCACATTTAGTTGATGATCATTTAATGAGAACTACTCATGTTATTAGAAGTGACGAATGGTTATCTTCAGTGCCATTACATGTTCAATTATTCCAAGAGGCTGGATTTAAAGCTCCTAAGTATTGTCATATTTCTCCTATTATGAAAAATGATAATGGAAATAAGAGAAAGCTTTCTAAGAGAAAGGATCCTGAGGCAGCAGTTTCTTATTATGAAGAGATTGGTGTTCCTGCAGATTCTGTTAAAGAATATTTAATTAATATTGCTAATTCAAATTTTGAAAATTGGAGAAAAGCTAATAAGGACGCAGATTTCTTTGATTTTGATTTCCAATTAAATAAGATGAGTGTTAGTGGTGCTTTATTTGATATGGTTAAGTTTTTTGATGTTTCAAAAAATGTTATTTCAAGATATAGTGCTGAAAGACTATATGATGAAGTTTTAGTTTGGGCTAAGAAATTTGATGAAGAGTTAGTTAAATTGCTTGAAGATAAAGAGTATGCATTAAAAGTTTTTGGAATAGAGAGAAATAATAGTAATAAACCTAGAAAAGATATTGCTAAATGGTCTGATGTTAAAGAAAATATTATTTATATGTATGAAAGACCAATTGAATTTGACTTTGATAAAATCAATGGTGATGATTTATCAAGAGTTTTAGCAGCTTTTGTTGAAACTTATGATGAAAATGATGATAATCAAGCTTGGTTTGAAAAAGTAAAAGATGTTGCTGAAAAATGTGGTTATGCTAGAGAAGTTAAGGAATTTAAACAAAATCCTGAGAACTGGCCTGGCCATGTTGGTGATGTTAGTACAGCTATTAGAGTTGCATTAACAGGTAGACGAAATACTCCTGATCTTTGTGAAATTATGAAGGTTTTAGGAAGGGATGAAGTTGTAGCTCGTCTTAATAATTTTATAAAATAGGTGATATTTATGGATTATAATATTGGTGATATTGTAAAAATGAAAAAGCCACATCCTTGTGGTAGCAAGGAATGGAAGATTGTTAGTATTGGCCATTTATCCACTTTTGAATGTGTTAAATGTGGACATTTAATGTCAATGAGCGCTGAGAAAGCAGTGAAAGCAATCACTAAAAAGATTGATTAAGAATATTAAAACGCAGGGCTTTGATGGTCCTGCGTTTTATATGTATTTTTCTATTTCTGACCATGCATTGTCTGTGTAGATGCGTCGTTCTGTTGAGAATGGTAGGAATTTTAAGTCTTTTAGTGGATTTAGAATTTCTTGTAAATCTTCAACTTGTTTATCTACTTTTGTTATAGCTATTTTATCAGCTTTACTTGTTATTATGATGCATGGTAAGTCATTTTTTATAATGTAATCATACATTAATTTGTCGTTTGTTGTTGGATTATGGCGAATATCTATTAGAAATATTACTAAGTGAATGTTTGGGCATTCTGTTAGATATTGTTCAATGAATTGTCCAACTTCAATTTGTTGTGTTTTTGACATTTTTGAATAACCATAGCCTGGTAGGTCTACAAAATATAATTCTTGATTATCTGATTCTTTTGTTTTTGAACCTAGAAGTTTGTAAAAATTGATTAATCTTGTTTTACCTGGTTGGCTACTTGTTTTTGCAAGGTTTTTACGATTTAACATGGTGTTGATAAATGATGATTTTCCAACGTTTGATTTTCCGACTAAAACGATTTGTGGTAAGTTGTCTGTTGGATATTGTGCAGGTTTTACTGCAGATATTGTGAATTCTGAATTTTTGATTATCATAATTTCTCCTATATTTTATAATAAATAAAGAGCATTGTTAATGCTCTTTGATTATTAGTTTTTTGGTATTATTTTTGTTGTTCCGCCCATATATGGTACTAATACTTCTGGTACTGTGATACTGCCATCTTCATTATAATTGTTTTCTAATACGGCGATTAGTCCACGTGGTGAAGCTACAACTGTATTGTTTAATGTATGTGCTAAATGGTTTCCGTTTTTTCCTTTTATTCTAATACCTAATCTTCTTGCTTGAGCATCTCCCAATGTTGAACAACTTCCTACTTCAAAGAATTTTTGTTGTCTTGGGCTCCATGCTTCAATATCACATGATTTTACTTTTAAGTCTGCTAAGTCGCCACTGCAACATTCCAATTGTCTTACTGGTACATTAAAGTTTCTGAATAGATCCACTGTAAGTTTCCACATTTTTTCATACCAATTCATAGAGTCTTCTGGTTCACAGATTACGATCATTTCTTCTTTTTCAAATTGATGTACTCTGTATAAGCCTCTTTCTTCTAGGCCATGTGAACCTACTTCTTTTCTAAAACATGGTGAGTATGATGTTAAGCATTGTGGGATTTGTTCTTCTGGAATTAATTGTCCTTTGAATCTTCCTATCATTGAGTGTTCTGATGTACCGATTAAGAATAGGTCTTCATTTTCGATTTTGTACATCATGTTTTCCATTTCTTCAAAGCTCATAACACCATTTACAATGTCACTACGAATTAAAAATGGAGGAATTACGTAAGTAAATCCATTGTTTATCATGAAATCTCTAGCATAAGCAAGCATTGCTTCATGCAAACGAGCGATATCTCCTACTAGGAAATAGAAGCCCATGCCAGACGTTCTACCTGCTGCTTCTTTATCAATTCCATTTACTTTTGAGATTATGTCTGCATGGTATGGAATTTCATAATTTGGAACTGTAGCTTCACCGAATCTTTGAACTTCAACGTTTTCTGAATCATCTTTTCCGATTGGTACAGATTTGTCCATGATGTTTGGAATTAACATCATTCTTTTCTTAATTTCTTCTGCAAATTCAGCTTCGTTCTTTTCTATTTCTGTTAATTCGGAATTAATATTATTTACTTCGGCTTTAATTTTTTCTACTTCGTCTGTTTTTCCAGCTTTTATAAGGGATCCGATTGTTGAGCTAAGTGAATTACGTTTTTGTCTTAATTCATCACCCTTTATTGTTGTTTCTTTGTTTTTTCTGTCTAATTCGATTACTTCATCTACTAAGATTAATTTTTGATCTTGAAATTTGTTTTTGATATTTTCTTTTACAATTTCAGGATTTTCTCTTAAAAATTTTAAGTCAATCATTGGATCACCTTCTAAATTATATTTAGATTTTTTTTACCGGAAAGTCTATAAAACGTGTAATTGTGTTTATTATACTACTTAATTATTGATTTTACAAGATTTTTTGGTATAATGAAAATACTACTATTGTTGAGAAAGAAGGATTATTATGGGGAAAATTACATGGAAGGGTGGAACTTTTGTCTATCCATTACCTGCTGTTATGGTTTCTTGTGGAGATATGAAAAACTCTAATATTATTACTGTTGCATGGACTGGGATTATTAATACGAATCCGGCAATGTGTTATATTTCTGTGAGACCGGAGAGATTTTCACATGAATTAATAAAAAAGAATGGAGAATTTGTGATTAATTTAACCACTAAAGAACTTGCTAGAGCTACTGATTGGTGTGGGGTTAAGAGTGGAAGAGATTTTAATAAATTTAAAGAGATGGGGCTTACAAAGGAGAAAGCGACTATTGTTAAATCACCTATGATTGCTGAGTCTCCAATTAGTGTTGAATGTAAGGTTGATAAAATTGTACCACTTGGTTCGCATGACATGATTAACGCTAAAATTGTTGCTATCAATGTTTCTGATAAATTTGTAAATGAAAAAGGAGCATTTGATATTAGTAAATGTGACTTGATGGCGTATGCCAATGGTGGATACTATCCTCTTGGAAAAAAGATTGGACAGTTTGGCTTTTCGGTTATGAAAAAGTCTACTAAGAAGAAAAAAGGTATTAGATAATGGAAAGTAAATTTATTAATATGCTGGATGATATGCCTGAGGGGCTGTCAGATATTGAAAAATTAAGATGGATTTATATTAAAGTGTGCAAAAGGTTTTCGTATGATCTGGAATATTGGTCTAAACTTGATAAGTCTAAAAGTATTTTTTATAAATCTATTGATGATATTAAAGATAATAAAGTTGTTTGTTCGACTATTAGTGAAATATTTACGAGATTGTCTAAAAAAGCTGGGCTTGATGTTAAAACTTTGGTTGTTGATGAATATGGTTATGATTATGGTTTTCAGCATGGACATGCATTAAATGAAGTGAATATTAATGGTCAAAAAGTTTATTGTAGTTTAATCTATGATTTGGAAAAGGTTAAGTTTGGTGCAATGACACGTGGCTTTATGATTGACGATATTGAAGAAGAGATGGCAGAAACTGCAATATCGGATGAGGATTTACAAGCTATTGATGATAAAATTGGTTATACTGTGGATGGTTTTTATATTGAAGATGTTGTTGGTATGATGCAAGATGAATTTAATGAATTGAAAGATAATGAATCTTTGAGGGAAAGTTTGGGAATTCATACTAATAATCCTAAAGAATTAGAAATGGCAAAGCTTGATTTTATAGCTAAGTTTGTCAATGACAGGAATTTAGATGAGTTCGAAAAAAATAGTTATTTTAAATATTTAGTTAGGAATTCTTTGAAATATTCTTTACCTAAGTTTTTTGATTATTATTCTGTGGCAGCTTTTGATAAAAAGAGAGATATGTTTTGGATAAATGTTTTTTTTGATAGAAAAGATAATTATGATGAAAATATTTTTTATATTATTGGTAAAGATGGAATAGAGAAGAAACATGATATATATGATTCAATAGTTAATGATTGGGATTTTAAAAGTGAAAATAATAAGGATTCTATGATTGTTAGATTGAATTTACAGAGGAATTCTGGAAAGTTTTTTAAAGAAATTGAAGATGATCAAGGGACATATAATGATATTATAAATAGTTCAAGTGATTATAGTGATAGATAAAGAAGATACCGTACGGTATCTTCTTTATCTATATATTTATTCTACAGTTATTGATTTAGCTAAGTTTCTAGGTTTATCTACATCTAATTTTTTGGCTTTTGAAATGTAATATGCAAATAATTGCATTGGAATTATTGTTGAAATAGGTGATAAAAATGTGTTTATTTCAGGTACTTCTATTAAATAATGTACTTTATCTATATCACTTTTGGTTATTGATTTGTTTGCACTTAGTTCGTCTGTTTTACTGTTTTGATTTGTTATAAGGATTGTATCTGCTCCTCTTGCAATTACCTCTTCTAGGTTACTCATTGTTTTTGGTGCAGTTGCATTATTTGTTGCGATTCCAAGTACTAATGTGTTATCTTCAATTAATGCTATAGGACCATGTTTTAATTCTCCTGATGCATATGCTTCTGAGTGAATATATGAAATTTCTTTTAATTTTAAAGAACCTTCCAATGCTGCTGCATAGTCTTGACCTCTTCCAATGAAATAGATGTCATGATTTTTATATAAATTATTACTTATATCTTTTATATAATCAATATTTTTTAATTGATCCTCTACTAATTTTGGTAAATTTAATATATCTTGCTTTGTTGTTTTAATTTCATTTTCTAATTCTTTAATATTTAATTTTTCTGAAATATATAATGCTAAAATTGCTAGTAATGTTACTTGGCATGTATATGCTTTTGTTGAAGCAACAGCAATTTCAGGGCCTGCATGAGTGTACAATGTTGTGTCTACTAATCTTGTCATTGTACTGTCGATTGCGTTTATTATACCAATTGTTTTGGCATTGTTAGCTTTTGCTAATTTTATTGCTGCAATTGTATCTGCTGTTTCGCCTGATTGGCTTATGAAAATGCATAGTGTTTTATGATTTATTATTGGATTGCGATATCTAAATTCTGAAGCCATATCAATTTCAGTTGGTATTTGACAGAAATGTTCGAATGCGTATTTAGTTGCCATTCCTGCATGCATTGCTGTTCCACATGCAATAATGAATATTTTGTTAATTTCTTTGAAATCAATATCAATATTTAAATTTATTGGATTGTTTTCTGTTAGGAATGAACCTATTGTTTCTCTAATTGCTCTTGGCTGTTCATATATTTCTTTTAACATATAGTCTTCGTAACCATTTTTTTCGGCAACGCCAACATCAAATTTAATGTTTTTTAGAGGTAGGTCAATGTTATTTAAATTAATATCATAGAAAGATATTGAATTTTCACTTATTACAGCTATTTGTTCATCATCTAAGAAATAAAAATCTTCTGTATGTGATGCAATTGCTGGAATATCAGATGCTATGAAAAATTCATTTTGACCTTTTCCGATTACAATTGGGTTATTCTTTTTTGCTATGATTATTTGATCAGGTAATTCTGTTGAGATGATTCCTAATGCATAGCTGCCTTTTACTTCATTTAGTGTTTTACTGATTGCTTCTAAAATATTTCCGTTATTGTTTAAGTCTATTAAGTTTGGAATTACTTCTGAATCTGTTTCAGATAGTAATGTATAATTATTTTGCAATAATTTCGCTTTTAATTCATTATAATTTTCTATTATTCCGTTGTGAACAACTGCGATAGTTTTGCTGTTGTTTAAATGGGGATGTGAATTTGTTTTTGATGGAATTCCATGTGTTGCCCATCTTGTATGACCAATTCCAATAGTACCTGTTAGTGTATTTATTAATGGGTTTGATTCAATATTTGCAACTCTTCCTTTATCTTTTATAACATCAATTTTATTATTTGATAATACGGCAATTCCGGCTGAATCATAACCACGGTATTCTAATGATTTTAAACAATTAATTAAAA
>JABCOX020000114.1 GCA_013333395.2 Clostridiales bacterium
CTAAATATGGATAAAGACACAGATATAAAACAAATTAACAATAATATCAATGTAATCATTTATAGATTACTTAAAGAAAATAAACTAAAAACAAAATATAGAGGTATATATTATAAACCAACTAAAACATTATTTGGAGAAACTACAATAAGTAATAAATATTTAATAGAGAAAAAATTCTTAAAAGATAAAGAAGGCAATGTAAATGGGTATATAGTAGGTGCTAAACTTTATAATATGATTGGACTCACAACACAAGTCCCTAATATAACTGATATTGTTACGAACGAGTGCAAATATCATAAAATATTCTATAATAATTTAAGAGTAAATATATTAAAGCCTAAAATAGCGATAAATAACGAAAATTATTTATATTTACAATTATTAGATATTATTGAAAATAAGGATAATATTAATATAGAAGTAGATAATTTCGATGAAATCATATTTAAGATAATAGATAATAGCAATTTAGAGTTTGAAAAATTAATCAAATATGCAAGAATTACAAAGAATAAAAAAGCAATAGAAATGTTAATAGAAATTGCTAGATAGGAGAGCGGGTATGTATTTTCATTTAAATAAAATCGAATTTGAAGAATTTGTAAAGCTAATTGCAGAAAGAGCAGATCTTGATGAAGATATTATAGAGAAAGACTATTATGTATGTAGTATATTAAAAGAATTGTCAAAAAATCAAAAATATTTAAAAGCATATTTTAAAGGTGGTACAGCATTATATAAAATACTGAATAAAATGAATAGGTTTTCAGAAGATATAGATTTAACAGTTGAAGTTTTAAAAGAAGAATCAAATAATAGTAATAAGATGAGACTAAAAAGAGCAGCATTAAGTTATAATATACCAAAGCTTATGTTACAAGAAGACAAAACAATAGATGTAAAACAAAGTATAACATCATTTTATAAGTATAATACATCGTTTTTTAATACAAATAATCCATTACATAAGGCAGGAGAAATACAAGTTGAAGCGACATCTTTTACAATTAGTGAACCAATTGAAACATACAAAATAGAATCAATAATTTATAAATATGCAACAGAAGACGAAAGGAAAGTACTTAAAGAAAATTTTGATATAGATTGTTTTGACATTAAGGTTCAAAAAATAGAAAGAATATTTGTTGATAAAGTATTTGCATCTGAATTTTATTATGAAAGAAAACAATATATAGATTTTGCCAAACATATATATGATATATCTGTATTACTAAAAGAAGAGAGAATACAAAATCTATTAAACGATAAAGAATATTTTAGAGAATTAGCAAAATATAAAAAGAAAGAGGAAACAATACGATTAGGTGGAGTAGATACAAGTAAGAAAATATCAGAATTTGAGTATTTTAATTTAAACTTTGGTGAAGAGATAAATAAAGCATTTGAAATAATGCAAAATAAATATATATACAAAGAAGAATACAAGCAAGATATAGAACATATAAAAGAAGCATTAAAAGAATTAAAAAATAAAATAAGTATAATAGAATAATATAAATCTAATACATACCCAGACCTTGTTAACAACCATTAACAAGGCTTTTTATTTTCTAAGAATCAATAATTATTTTCAATCACATACACCAACAACTATTTGACTTTCCATACCTAAAATGTTAAAATATAAAAAGTTAGACAAGACTAACATTTATCAAATAGAGGTAGAAAATGACAGAAATTTTAAATATAAAAGACTTGCACGCAAATGCAGGAGATAAAGAAATATTAAAAGGATTAAATCTAAAAATCAATGCAGGAGAAGTACATGTAATAATGGGACCAAACGGAGCCGGAAAGTCAACATTAGCAAACGTAATCTTCAACAATCCAATATATAAAAAAACATCTGGAGAAATTGATTTTATAGGTGAAAATATAAATGATTTAAAAACAAATGAAATAGCTAACAAAGGAATCTTCATGTCATTCCAATTACCAGAAGAGGTACCAGGAATCACATTAATGAATTTCTTAAAAGCAGCACATTCAGCCAAAACACAGGAGCCTATAAAAGTATTTGCATTTAAAAGACAAATTGAAGAAAATATGAACAAACTAAACATGAATAAAAATTATGCATCAAGGGATTTAAATGTAGGATTTTCAGGAGGCGAGAAGAAAAAAGCCGAAATTTTGCAAATGCTAACATTAAATCCAAAATTAGCAATACTAGATGAAACAGATTCAGGACTAGACGTTGATGCAATAAGAACAGTATCATCAGGCATCAATATGTTCAAAAACGACGAAAATGCAGTACTAATAATCACACATAGCACAAAAATTTTGGAAAACTTAGACGTTGACTATGTACATATATTAGTAAATGGACAAATCATCAAAACAGGAACAGGTGAATTAGCAAAACAAATAGAACAAGAGGGATATTCAGAATATCTAAACTAACTAGAAAGGAATAAAGAACTTGAAAAATAAAGCAGATCTATCACAGTTTGAAGAGCAAAAAAATAAGATAGAAAACATATACAACATTAAAAATAGTGATGATTCTGAATATAAAGCTTATGGTTTAACAGAAGAAGTAATAAGAGATATATCAGCAAGAAAAGAAGAACCAGAGTGGATGTTGGACATAAGACTAAAAGCATTAGAAACATATAATAAATTAGACTTACCAACATGGGGACCAGATTTAAGTGAAATAGACCTTAATAAAATTGCAACATATGTTAAGCCAAAAACAGATATGAAAGCAAACTGGAATGAAGTACCAGAAGATATAAAAAACACTTTTGAAAAATTGGGAATTCCAGAAGCAGAAAGAGAAGCATTAGCAGGAGTTGGAGCACAATACGATTCAGAAATTGTATATCACAGCATAAAGAAAGAATTAACAGAGCAAGGCGTAATATACACTGATTTTGAATCAGCAGTAAGAGAATATCCAGAAATTATAAAAGAATATTTCTCAAAATGTATTTCAATTCCATACCATAAATTCATCGCTCTTCACTATGCAGTATGGTCAGGAGGATCATTTGTATATGTACCAAAAGGCGTAAAAGTAGATATACCATTGCAATCATATTTCAGATTAAATGCCGCAGGAGCAGGTCAATTCGAACACACATTAATAATTGTTGAAGAAGATGCATATTTGCATTTTATAGAAGGATGTTCAGCACCAAAGTATAGTGAATTAAATCTACATGCAGGAGCAGTAGAATTATATGTAAAAGACGGAGCAACATTAAGATATTCAACAATTGAAAACTGGTCAAAAAATATGATGAATCTAAATACAAAAAAAGCCATCGTAGGTAAAAATGCAAAAATAGAATGGGTATCAGGATCGTTTGGATCAAAAGTATCAATGCTATATCCAATGAGCTTTTTAAATGGCGAAAATGCATCAAGCGAATTCTTAGGAATATCATTCGCAGGAGAAGGACAAAACTTAGATACAGGAATGAAAATAGTGCAAAATGCGCCAAACACTTCAGCGGTAGTAAATTCAAAATCAATCTCAAAAGACGGAGGAATTTGTACATTCAGAAGTGATATAAAAGTAATGCCAAAAGCAACAGGAGCAAAGTTATCCGTATCATGTGAATCACTAATGTTAGACAATCTTTCAAAATCAGATACAATACCAACATCAAATGTACAAACATCGGATGTGGAATTTTCACATGAAGCAAAAATTGGAAAAATATCGGACCAAGCAATATTTTACTTAATGACAAGAGGGGTATCAGAAGAAGAAGCAAAAGCCATGATAGTAAGAGGTTTTGCAGACCCAATTTCAAAAGCATTACCACTAGAATATGCCGTAGAAATGAACAACTTAATAAACTTAGAATTAGAAGGGAGCATAGGATAATGACAAACGAATTAGTATTAAATGCTACACCTCTAAGAACATCACAAAGTTATCAGATCAACGATTTAAAAATAAAATTAGAAATACCTGAGACTAAGGAGTTTAATAATGTACAATTTAAAAATATTGAAAAAATAACTTTAAAAAAATCAGAAAATACACTATTATCAAACAAAATAGGATTAGAACTACAAACAAACTATACATTGAACATAATAGTACCAAAATATACAAAAATAGAACAAAATATAGAGTTGAACTTCAAATTAACAGAAGAAGCCTTGATATCAAAAATCAATATTAAATATGAGCAAAATTCAGAAGCAAACATAATCATAAAATTTGAAGGAAACGGATTCAATTATTCAGCAATTGAATTACAAGCAGAAG
>JABCOX020000115.1 GCA_013333395.2 Clostridiales bacterium
AGAGACATGGACAAGCAAGAGGACCAATGGGACATGGTTCTATGTATCATAGAAGACCAGGTTCAATGGGACCAACATCAACTCCAGGTAGAGTTTTCCCAGGTAAAAAATTACCAGGACACATGGGTGATGTAACAGTTACAATTCAAAATTTAGAAGTTGTTAAAATTGATTTAGACAAGAACGTTATTTTAGTAAAAGGATCAGTTCCTGGTGCTAAAGGTTCAATCTTAAAAGTTAAATCAACTACAAGAGTATAGGAAGGAGGTTACAATGGCTAAGGTAGAAGTAATTAATGTTGAAGGAAAAAAAGTTAAAGAATTAACTTTAAATGATAGTGTATTTGGAATTGAACCAAATATGAATGTTGTTCATAGCGTAGTATTAAATTATTTAGCTAATCAAAGACAAGGAACACAAAATACAAAAACAAGAGCTGAGGTAGCCGGTGGTGGAAGAAAACCTTGGAGACAAAAAGGTACAGGACGTGCGAGACAAGGTTCTATTAGAGCACCACAATGGATCAAAGGTGGTATCGCATTAGGTCCAAAACCACGTTCATACAAATATAAAATTAATAAAAAAGAAAGAGCATTAGCTGTTAGATCAGTATTAAGTGCTAAATTAGCAGAAAATGAATTAGTTGTTGTTGATCAATTTGGATTAAATGAAATCAAAACAGCAAAATTTGCAAA
The DNA here is from genome assembly GCA_013333395.2 of Clostridiales bacterium. Classification (GTDB taxonomy): domain Bacteria; phylum Bacillota; class Clostridia; order TANB77; family CAG-508; genus CAG-793. Next base: position 696 of record JABCOX020000115.1, read on the forward strand.
GATTTTAAACAATATCAAAGTTGAAGGAAAATCATTAGTTGTTATTCCTGAAAATGATGTAAATGTTCAAAAATCAGCAAGAAATATCAAAGGTGTTAAAACAACAATAGTTGATACAATGACAGTATATGATATTTTAAATGCTAGAAACTTAGTAATAACAGAAAATGCTATTAAGAAGATAGAGGAGGTATACGCATAATGTTACCAGAAGATATCATAATAAAACCTATTATTACTGAAAAAAGTAATGTAGAAATGCAAGCTGGAAAATATACTTTTGAAGTTAATAAAAAAGCTACAAAGGTAGATGTAAAAAGAGCAGTAGAAAAATTATTTAATGTTAAAGTATTAAAAGTTAACACAATCAATGTTTCTGGAAAAGAAAAAAGAGTTGGAAGAAATATTGGTAAAACAGCTGATTGGAAAAAAGCAATTGTTTCAATTGATGTAAATCCAGGAGCTGAACAATCATACTTAACAAAAGGTGGAAAAGTAACAAAAGTTACTAAGAAATATAATGATTCAATCGCAGAAGTTACTGGGGTTTAATTATTAAAATTAACGAGAAATAACTCGGATAATAAAAAATATCTGTGAGTAGAACAGGAAAAAATCTACATAGTATAAGGAGAATTAAAATGGGAATAAGAAGATTTAGACCAATCACTCCATCACAAAGAAATATGTCTGTATTGGATTTTAAAGAAATCACAAAGAAGACACCTGAGAAATCTTTATTAGCAGTTAAAAAAAGTAAAGCTGGTAGAAATGCTCAAGGTAAAATCACAGTTAGACATCAAGGTGGCGGAAATAGAAACAAATATAGAATAATAGATTTCAAAAGAAATAAATTAGATATGGAAGCAACAGTTGTTGGTATTGAATATGATCCAAATAGAACAGCTAATATTGCTTTAATTAAATATGTTGATGGCACATTAGCATATATTATTGCTCCAAAAGGATTAACAAATGGAGATAAAGTTATTTCATCAGAAAGAGCTGATATTAAACCAGGAAATGCAATGAAATTAGAAAACATTCCAGTTGGTACATTAGTTCATAATGTTGAATTAAATCCTGGACAAGGTGCAAAACTTGTAAGAGTTGCTGGACAATCAGCACAATTAATGGCTAAAGAAGGAAAATATGCTCATTTAAGATTACCATCAGGTGAAATGAGATTAGTTTTAGCTAATTGTAAAGCTACAATTGGTGTAATTGGAAACGAAGAACATGAAAATGTTAAATTAGGAAAAGCAGGTAAAACAAGATACTTAGGTATTAGACCAACAGTTAGAGGATCTGCAATGAACCCTAACGATCACCCTCATGGTGGTGGTGAAGGTAAATCACCTATCGGACATGCTGGACCATTAACACCTTGGGGTAAACCAGCACTTGGATATAAGACAAGAGCAAAACATAAAAAATCAAATAGATTAATTACAAAGAGAAGAAAATAATCAGAAAGGAGATTATTATGTCAAGATCAAGCAAAAAAATGCCATTTGTTGCTCCAAAACTTTTAAAAAGAATTGAAGCTATGAATGAAAGCAGTAGTAAAGAAGTATTAAAGACATGGTCTAGAGCATCAACTATATATCCACAAATGATTGGTCACACAATAGCTGTTCATGATGGAAGAAAACATGTGCCAGTTTTCATTAGTGAAGAAATGGTTGGACATAAATTAGGAGAATTTGCTCCAACAAGAACATTTAAAGGACATGCTGGTGCAAAAGGTAAATAATAAAATAAAGGGTTAATATATATACTATATTATTAAGAAGGAGGATATTACCGTGGCAGAAGAAGAAAAGAAAGTAACTGCAAAAAAGACAGCTACAAAAACAACAGCTGCAAAAAAGACAACAGCTACTAAAGCTACTAAAACAACTAAAACAACAACTGCTAAGAAAGCAACAACTACAAAAACAGTTAAAGCTACAGCTGCTAAAACTACAGAAAAACCTGCAGTAAAGGCTGAAAAGAAAGTTGAAGTTAAAGCTAGTGAAGAATTAGTTGCAAAAGCTACAGTAAAATATGAAAGAATGTCAAGCAGAAAAGTTGCGATTGTTGCTAACTTAATTAGAGGAAAAAATGCTGACGAAGCAATGGCTATTTTGAGATTTACACCAAAAGCTGGTGCAGAAGTTTTAACAAAATTATTAAAATCAGCAATTGCAAATGCTGAAAATACAAAAAATATGACACATAGCAAATTATATGTAGCTGAAATATATTCTAATCAAGGACCTACATTAAAGAGAATTAGACCTGCAGCTAAAGGTTCAGCTGTAAGAATTAGAAAAAGAACAAGTCATACTACAATTGTATTAAAAGAGCGTGTTTAGAATATATAAGGAGGAAAATACAAAATGGGACAAAAAATGGATCCACGTGGATTAAGAGTTGGTGTTATCAATGACTGGAATTCTAGATGGTATGCAGATGCTAAACATTTTGGTGATTATGTAGTAGAAGACAATAAAATTCGTACATTTATCAAAAAGAAGTTATATGTAGCTGGTATTTCAAAAATTGAAATCGAAAGAACACCTAAATTTGTTAAAGTTAATGTTTTCACAGCTAAGCCAGGTATTGTTATTGGTAAAGGTGGAAATCTTTCAGAACAATTAAAAGCTGAAGTTGAAAAATTAATTAATAAACAAATTAATTTAAATATTATTGAAGTTAAAGATGTTGATGTAAATGCACAATTAGTTGCTGAAAATATAGCAGCACAACTTGAAAGAAGAATTTCATTTAGAAGAGCAATGAAACAATGTATGCAAAGAACAATGAGAGCAGGAGCTTTAGGTATTAAAACTGCTTGTTCTGGAAGACTTGGTGGTGCTGATATGGCTAGAACTGAGTTCTATAAAGAAGGAACTGTTCCACTACAAACTTTAAGAGCAGATATTGATTACGGTTTTGCTGAAGCTAATACTACTTATGGTAAAGTTGGTGTTAAAGTTTGGATTTACAAAGGCGAAATTCTTCCATCAAGAACAAAAAAAGTAGAAGGAGGAAATAGCAATGCCATTGATGCCAAAAAAGACTAAGTTCAGAAAAGAACAAAAAGGTAGACTAAGAGGAAAAGCAACAAGAGGTAACAAAGTTTCTTATGGTGAATTCGGTTTACAAACAACTGAAATTGGTTTAATAAGATCAAACCAAATTGAAGCAGCCCGTGTTGCTATGACACGTTATATAAAAAGAGGTGGACAAGTTTGGATTAAAATATTCCCAGACAAACCAATTACAAGTAAACCTATCGGTACTCGTATGGGTAAAGGTAAAGGAGCTGTTGAATATTGGGTAGCACCTGTTAAACCTGGAAGAGTTATGTTTGAAATAGCTGGTGTTCCAGAAGTAACTGCTAAAGAAGCTTTTAGATTAGCTGCTAGTAAATTACCAGTTAAAACAAAATTCGTAAAAAGAGAAGTAGGCGGTGATAAAGATGAAGATTAATAAAATTAAAGAAATGTCTTCACCAGATCTAGTAAAGGAATTAGGAGAACTAAAACAAGAATTGTTTAAATTAAGATTTAGTTTAGCAACAAATGGTTTGGATAATCCTAAAAAAATCAGTGAAGTAAAGAAAAATATTGCGAGAATTAACACAATATTAACACAAAGAAAGTTAGAAGAAGCTAATAAATAGAGAAAGGAGATACCATAATGGTTGAAAGAAATCTTCGTAGAACAATGATTGGTAAAGTTGTATCTGATAAAATGGATAAAACAGTAGTCGTTGCAGTTGAAACAAGAAAAATGGATAAAACATATGGTAAGATTAAAAAATCTACATATAAATTAAAAGCACATGATGAAGAAAATAAATGCCAAGTTGGAGATACAGTTAAAGTTATGGAGACAAGACCTTTATCTAAAGATAAAAGATTTAGAGTTGTTGAAATAACAGCAAAGGCTATAATTAAATAATCATAGAAAGGAAGTAAGTTACTATGGTACAGCAACAAACTATATTAAAGGTAGCTGATAACACTGGAGCAAAAGAAATTATGTGTATTAGAGCTCTAGGTGGATCATATAGAAAATATGCTGGAGTAGGTGATGTTATTGTTGCTTCTGTTAAAAGTGCAGCACCGGGTGGAGTTGTAAAAAAAGGACAAGTTGTTAAAGCAGTAGTAGTTAGAACAAAAAAACCTATTCAAAGAGTAGATGGAACAGTTGTAAGATTTGATGAAAATGCAGCTGTAATAATTAAAGATGATAAAACACCAACTGGAACACGTATATTTGGACCAGTTGCAAGAGAATTAAGAGATAAAGAATACATGAAAATTTTATCTCTAGCACCAGAAGTATTATAATAGGAAGAGGTGAATAGCATGAAATTGAGAAAAGGTGATACAGTTAAAGTATTATCTGGCAATGATAAAGGTAAAACAGGCGAAATTTTATCAGTTGATGTTAAAAATAATAAAGTAATTGTTAAGGGCATTAATATAAAGAAGAGAGCTACAAAACCTAGAAGAGCTGGAGAAGAAGGCGGAATCATTGCATCAGAATATCCAATAGATGCAAGCAATGTTGCATATGTTGATGCAAAAGGCGAAATCGTAAAGATTGGATATAGTGTAAATAAAGATGGTAAAAAGGTTCGTGTTTCTAGAAAATCTGGAGCAGAATTAAAGAAATAATTCGAGGAAAGGAGTATATTATAACTTATGGATATCTTAAGTGAACAATATAAAAATGAAGTAGTTCCTGCTTTAATGAAAAAGTTTGGATATAAATCAATTATGGAAGTTCCAAAACTTGAAAAAATCGTTCTTAACGTAGGTTTAGGTGATGTTAAGGAAGATCCAAAATCAATTGAAAATACAATTAAAGATTTAACTATAATTACAGGTCAAAAACCAGTAATTACAAAAGCTAAGAAAGCTATTGCGGCTTTCAAATTAAGAGCTGGAGTTAACATTGGTGTTAAGGTTACATTAAGAGGAAGCAAAATGAATGATTTTGCATTCAAATTATTTAATGTAGCATTACCTAGAGTTAGAGATTTTAGAGGTGTTAAAGCTGATTCATTTGATGGAAGAGGAAACTATTCAATGGGTATTAAAGAACAATTAATATTCCCAGAAATTGAATATGATAAAGTTGATAAAATTAGAGGAATGGACATTATCTTTGTTACAACAGCAAAGACTGATGAAGAGGCAAAAGAGCTATTAACTCTTCTTGGAATGCCTTTTAAAAATAAATAATAGGAGGATAGTAGTAGCAAATGGCTAAGAAATCTTTAAAAGTTAAACAACAAAAACCACAAAAATATGCAACTAGAGAATACAATAGATGCAAAATTTGTGGAAGACCACATGCATATATTAGAAAATTTGGAATTTGCCGTGTATGTTTTAGAGAATTAGCACATAAAGGTGAAATCCCAGGTGTTAAAAAGGCAAGTTGGTAATATATAATATATAAATTTGAAAAAAGGAGGGATTAAGTAAATGACAACTACAGACCCAATAGCAGATATGCTAACAAGAATTAGAAATGCAAATAGTGCTAGACATACAACTGTTGAAATCCCAGCATCAAAAGTAAAATTAGCAATTGCGCAAATTTTATTAGATGAAGGTTATATAAGAAGCTTTGAAAAAATCGAAGACGGAAAACAAGGTATGATTCAAGTTACATTGAAATACGATGAAAAAGGAAAAAGAGTTATCTCTGGTTTAAAGAGAATTAGTAAGCCAGGTCTTAGAATCTATGTTTCATGTGAAGAATTACCTCAAGTTCTTAATGGTTTAGGAATTGCTTTAGTTTCAACATCTAAAGGAATTAAAACAGATAGAGATGCTAGAAAAGAAGGTTTAGGCGGAGAAGTTTTAGCATACGTATGGTAATATACTTAAAATTTAAAGGAGGAAAACCAAATGTCAAGAATAGGTAAACAACCTATTACTGTACCAGCTGATGTAACTGTTACAATTGATGAAGCAAATCATCATATTACAGTTAAGGGTCCAAAAGGACAATTAGAAAGAGATTACAATCCAGAAGTTACAGTAAAAATGGAAGGAAATATAATTACTGTTTCTGTTGATGACAAAAAACATGATAATTTACATGGTTTAAACAGAACTTTAATTGCTAACATGGTTGAAGGTGTTGAGAATGAATTCAAAAAAGTTCTTCAAATCAATGGTGTTGGTTACAGAGCAAACAAGCAAGGTAATGATCTTGTAATGAATTTAGGATATTCACATCAAGTTATTGTTACACCACCTGAAGGAATTGAATTTGATCTTCAAGGAACAAATTTAATCACAGTTAGAGGTATAAATAAGGAAGTTGTTGGTCAAGTGGCAGCTGTTATTAGATCAAAGAGACCACCTGAAGTATACAAAGGCAAGGGTATTAAATATATTGATGAACATATTAGACGTAAAGAAGGAAAAACAGGTAAGAAATAATAGTTAGTTGTTTTTCAAGTATCGATTAATAAGAAAGGAGATATGACATGGTTTCAAAGATTAATAGAAAATTTGAAAGAGCTAGAAGACATAAAAGAGTTCGTAACAAAGTTAATGGAACTGCAGAATGCCCAAGACTTTCAGTTTTTAGAAGTAATACAGGAATCTATGCTCAAATCATTGATGATACAGCAGCTGTAACTTTAGCTCAAGCTTCAACAATGGATAAGGAAGTTAAAACAAAACACTGTAACAAAGAAGCAGCTAAAGAAGTTGGTGCATTAATTGCTAAAAGAGCAAAAAGTAAAAAAATAACAGATGTTGTTTTTGATAGAGGCGGATACATTTATCACGGAGTTGTTAAAGAATTGGCTGATGCTGCAAGAGAAGGCGGACTTAATTTTTAAGAGAGGGAGGAAATCATAGTGCAAGAAAAAAGAGAAAGACGTGAAGAAAATTCTGAATTAAAAGAAAAAGTAGTTGCAATCAACAGAGTAGCAAAAGTTGTTAAAGGTGGAAGAAATTTCAGATTTAGTGCTGTTGTTATTGTTGGTGATGAAGCTGGACATGTTGGTATCGGTAATGGTAAAGCAGTTGAAGTTCCAGATGCAATTAAAAAAGCAATCGAAAATGCTAAGAAGAATTTAATAGAAGTTCCTATCGTTGGTACAACAGTACCTCATGAATATATTGGAACATTCGG
>JABCOX020000116.1 GCA_013333395.2 Clostridiales bacterium
AAAGCTTCTGACATTAAAATAACTTCATTAGTCTTACCATCTTTAATTCTATTATTTAAATGATAAATTGTATTAATATTCATCAAAGCATTAATATCATCATATTCTTTTAAAGCAGATAAAAATTTCTTACTTTCTTTGAATTCCCCAACCTGTGTTGGATCTTTTCTACTTGGATATTGAACAATAAAACCATGTCTATATAATTTAATATCAAATAAATCCAATACTCCTGTTGAACTAGGCATTACTCCATAAAAATAATTATAATAATCATTACAGAAATATAATGAAACATTTTCTTTATTTTTATTATCAATTTGCAAAATTCCTCTAATTGTTTTTTCTTCTTGATAAAATCTAACCGCTTCATCATGTGTCATAACAACTTTTCTTATTTTCAAATCAGCATTGATTAATTCCTGCATTTTTTCTTTAACTTCTTCAATCATTTCTTCAGTAACATCCATGTTATCTATCTGACAAAACATTGAATTAGATAATTGAAAATTAACATTCAAATAACTTTCTGGATAAAGTTCATTAAAAGCCATACCCATAACAAATAATAAGCCCCTAATATAAATCTTCATTCCATCCTTATCAGTAATATCAATTAAATCTATTTTATCACCATCATTAACTTTTGTATCAAGTGATTTAATTTCATTATTTATCTTACCTGCAACAATATGTTTCTTATAAAAATCAAGATTTGTTTTAAACATTTCTCCAATTGTAACATCATCTTTCATTATTCCAATTTCTGCATTTTGATAAAAAACTTTCATTCGTATCTCTCCTCTTTATTTTATTTCATTTTATCCTTCATTTTTTGTAATATATTTAAAGCTTCAATCGGTGTAATAGAATCTAAATGTACGCCATCCAATTCTGACGCAATTTCCGCTAATTTATAATTATACATACTTAACTGTCCAGCATTTTCAGCCTTTTCACTCTTAGATTCAGCTTTTCCATTCATAATATTTTTCTTTTCAAGCTTAAATAAAATTTCATTTGCTCTATTAGTGACTTCTTTTGGAACACCTGCTAATTTTGCAACATGGATACCATAACTTTCATCAGTACCACCTTCTACAATTTTTCTTAAAAAGATAATATCTTCTCCTCTTTCCTTAACAGTAATATGATAATTCTTTGCACCATCAATTTTTCCTTCTAATCCTACTAATTCATGGTAATGTGTGGCAAACAATGTCTTACTCTTTAATTTTGAAACATATTCTGCAACAGCCCATGCAATTGAAAGACCATCATATGTTGAAGTTCCTCTACCAATTTCATCCAAAATAACCAAGCTTCTATCAGTAGCATTCTTTAATATATTAGCAACTTCCATCATCTCTACCATAAAAGTACTTTCACCACTACTTAAATCATCAGAAGCTCCAACTCTTGTAAACACTTTATCAACAATTCCAATATGTGCATATTCAGCAGGTACAAAAGAACCAATTTGTGCCATAATTGTAATTAATGCAACCTGTCTCATAAAAGTTGATTTACCAGCCATATTCGGACCAGTTATAATATTTAATCTATTTTCATTAGCATTTAATAAGGAATCATTTTGAACAAAATCACCATATGGTATTATTTTTTCAACAACTGGATGTCTACCATTTTTTATATCAATCACATCATCATCCATTATTTCAGGTTTGCAGTAATTAAGTTCATTTGCAACATTTGCAAGTCCTTGAATAACATCCAATTTTGAAATAGCACTAGCAGTCCTTTGAATTCTCTTAGCATTTGATTGAATTTCATTTCTAATATTAACAAACTCATCATATTCAAGCGCTATAATCTTCTCTTTAGCACCTAGAATTTCATTTTCCATTTTTTTCAATTCTTCAGTAATATATCTTTCCCCTGTAGTAAGCGTCTGTTTTCTAATATATCTATCTTCTGGAATATCTTTAACATTAGATTTACTAACTTCAATATAATATCCAAAAATCTTATTATACCCAATTTTCAAATTTTTAATTCCAGTAAGCTCTTTTTCTCTTATTTCAACATTTGCAAGCCATTGCTTACCATTTGTTGTAGCTTCAATCAATTCATCAATTTCAGGTTTATATCCTTTTTTAATTAATCCTCCTTCTTTTACTGTCAATGGAGGTTCTTCAACAATTGAAGCTTCAATCAGCTCATATATATCGGACAAAATATCAAGTTCACTATCAATATTCTTTAAAAATTCACTATTCACATTTTTAATAGTTTCCTTCAAATTAGGCAATTGCATTATAGAATTCTTTAATGAAATTAAATCCCTAGCATTAACAGTTCCATAAGAAATCTTTCCAGCCAATCTTTCAATATCATAAATACTCTTTAACGATTCAACAATTCTATCACTCAATAATAAATCATTTTTAATTTCTTCAACAGCATTAAGCCTTGCATTTATATCATCAACATTTACAAGTGGATCATTAATCCATCTTCTAATTAAACGTCCTCCCATTGAAGTTTCTGTTTTATCCAAAACCCAAAGCAAAGTTCCTTTTTTACTTTTATCTTTAAGTCTTTCAGTTAATTCCAAATTTCTTCTAGAATTAATATCCAAAGCCATATATTTTACAACTTCATATAAGACAATTTTATTTAAGTTTTCAGGTTTAATTTTTTGAGTTTCTTCAACATATTTCAGTAAAATTCCTATAGCATTGACTGCTAAATATCTATCACTAATATTTTTTATTAAATTTCCCTGTTCATCAATTATATCAAAAGTATTATGAATTGTTTCATCATCAAACTTATCATCAAGTTTAGTCATTGAACTTTTCATATTAAAAAAATCAGGAACAAAATTTTTATCAGATTCAATATCAGTTTTTTCTATATTTTTATCAACTGAAACAAAAACTTCAAATCTATTTTTAAGTTCATTAATTTCATTGATACTATCATTCATATAATCATTGACAATTAATTCCGAAGGATTAAATCTCGAAATCTCATTAACTAGCTTCTGAAAATTATTATCAGATTTAATTTCAGTAGCATATGCTTCACCCGTTGAAATATCAAAAGCTGCAATTCCATAATACATACCATCTTTAAATATAGACATGATATAATTATTCTTTTTTTCATCAAGTAAATTACCATCAGTAATTGTTCCAGGCGTCATAATTTTTATAACATCCCTTTTAACTATTCCTTTAGCGTTTTTAGGATTTTCAACTTGCTCACAAATAGCAATCTTGTAACCATTTTGCACAAGTCTTGAAGCATATATTTCACCCGCATGATATGGAATCCCACACATTGGAGCTCGATTTTCTCTACCACACTCTTTACCAGTTAATGTAAGTTCAAGCTCTCTTGAAACATTAATTGCATCATCAAAAAACATTTCATAAAAATCACCAAGTTTATAAAAAAGTACACAATCAGGATATTTGGATTTTGTTTCCAAATAATGTTGCATCATAGGCGAGAATGTAGTTATATTTTTAATCGCGTCAGCTGTAGATATTTCCTCGTATTTCATAAAATAAGTCTCCTTTTTTACTAACTATATATTATCACAAATACCACTTAAATACCATACATGATTTTCATCAATTTTGACATCAACCATTCTTCCTATAAGGCTTTTATCTCCTTTAAAATTTACAACTTTATATGAATCCGTTCTTCCACTTAGAACATCATCATTATTTTTACTTACACCCTCAACTAATACTTTTTGAATAGTACCAATATATTTATTTCCATCTTCCGAGATTATTTCCTCAGTTAATTTCTTAAGTCTGTCAAATCTTTTGTGTTTAACATCTTCAGGAATTTGATTCTCCATTGTATCTGCAACAGTTCCAACCCTTCTTGAATAAATAAACATATAAATTTGCTCATATCTAACTTTACTAACAACATCAAGAGTATCTTCAAAATCTTCCTCTGTTTCACCCGGAAAACCTACAATAATGTCAGTTGTAAAAGTTGCATCAGGAATTTTTGATCTAATTCTATCAACTAATTTTAAATATTTTTCCTTAGTATAATTTCTATTCATCTTTTTAAGCACATTTGAACTTCCTGCTTGTAAAGGCATATGAATCAATTTACAAATATGCTCACTATTAGCAATTACATCAATAACATCATCTGTAAAATCCTTTGGATGTGGTGATGTAAATCTAATTCTTTCTATTCCTTCAATTTTATCAAGCTCTGCCAATAATTCTGCAAATGAATGAATATCTGTATTAGTGATTTTCATCCCTTTTCTATTTTCAGCAACCATATAAGAATTAACATTTTGTCCAAGTAAAGTTATTTCCTTGTATCCAGCCTTAGCCAAAGCCTTAATTTCAGCAATAATATCTTCAGGTCTTCTACTTCTTTCCCTTCCTCTAACATAAGGAACAATACAATATGTACAGAAATTATTACATCCATTCATTATTAATACAGAAGCCTTAATGCTATCATCCCTCTTAGTAGGAATTCCTTCAAAAACTTCTCCATCAACATCTATAATATCTTCTATTTTTCTTTTTTCTTCAACTGCCAAATATAAATCCTTAGCAAAATTATCAAGAGTATGAATTCCAAATACTACATCAACATAAGGATAACTTTTTCTTATCTTCTCAGAAACATGTTCTTGTTGCATCATACAACCACCAACACATATTATAGTTCCCTTATCCTCTTTATATTTTTTCACTTCTCCAAGTTTTCCATATAATCTATCCTCAGCATTTTCTCTAACACAACATGTATTAAAAATGATAATATCAGCATCAGCTTCTTTATCAGTTTTCGTAATACCTGCCGCACTTAGCATTCCAGCTATTTTTTCTGAATCATTCTCATTTAATTGACATCCAAGTGTATATATAAAATACTTCTTTCCATCAAATTTCTCTTTAATTTTACTTGTCCATTCCTCTGTATTAACTATTTGCATTTTAAAATCCTTTCACGTATTTATGTTTGATTATTTTTTTATATTATATAAATGCAACTTACTTATAATATAAAGAGCTCTGTAACAAATTAATGCTACAGAGCCCACTTAACTAAA
>JABCOX020000117.1 GCA_013333395.2 Clostridiales bacterium
AAAATAAAAACTCTCCATGTTATAATAAAGTTAAGTTTGTCCAGCTTAAAATTTATTATAAAAGGAGAGTGATTTGTATGAAAAGTCCATACACAGATAGTTTAGCACACACAACGTATGAATGTAAATATCATATAGTTTTTGCACCAAAATATAGAAGAAAAGAAATTTATGGTCATTTGAGGACAGAAATAGGAATGATATTGAGAGAATTAAGTAATCGAAAGGATGTTGAAATAATCAATGCTGAAGCCTGTCCAGATCATATTCATATGTATGTAAGTATACCACCAAAATTTAGTGTGTCATCATTCATGGGATATTTGAAAGGAAAAAGTAAATTAATAATATTTGAGAGACATGCTAATTTGAAATATAAATATGGAAATAGAGTTTTTTGGTGTAGAGGATATTATGTCAGTACAGTAGGAAATAACAAGTCTGCAGTATATAATTATGTTGAAAATCAATTGAAAGAAGATATGATGTCAGACCAATTGACAATAAAAGAATATAAAGACCCTTTCAAAGGGTAGTAAGTAAAAAAGTCGCAAGCGAAAGTGGCTGAAAGCTGGCAAACTAAAAGCACTTCAGTGCAAGCTAGTAATAGAGCCTTATAGGCTCATATGAAAATCCACCAGTTATACTGGTGGATAATTATTATCTATCTTTATTTTAGTTGTGAAAATAGGGATATTATGTTTTTAAGGTTGAAATAGTAAAATTATAAAGTGAACAGATTGAAATTATGGCTATTTTATAGTAAAATAGCTATACTCATTTTATATAATAAGGAGGAAAATCAATGAGAAGAAATGCGATGATTATCGCTCTTGCAATGTCGTTGTTGTGTGCATGTGGACCGGCAAAAGAAGAGAATGGAAGTTATAAAGGGAGATTTATTGTTGTAGGAAAGGATGAAAATTTTAATACTAATCTAGATCAGTATATTTTATATGATCCGGAAACAATGGTCATGTATATTTTCGTTAAGAGTTATAAATCTGGGGGACTATCTGTAATTTATAATTCAGATGGAACACCTAAAGTTTATTCTCCAGAGTAAAATATTAACTTAATAGAATATTTTATAAAGAAAAGAGTGAAGATGCAGTTGCATTCTTCACTCTTTTTGAAATTTCTTGACACATTTTGAAAGCTTTTTTGAATTGTGCTTCAATTGTTGTTGTGTCCTCCCAAGATGGATTGAAGTCTGCTATAATTTTAGAAATATGCATGCAACTGAAATTTATGGAAATTGGAACGCCATTATCAATTGCATCTATTCCTTGAATTAACTTTTGGTCAATATTTTTAAATATTGCCATATAGTTCAGCTCTTGGTCCTTTGGAGCAATTTTCTTTATTATCCTGATTCCAAATTCTTGCCAAATCAGTCCTGCGCTGGCATATGGCAAACCATTTTTTCTATAACCATTTTTATTTTTTTGGTGGTGGTCAAATTTTCCTCCACCAATATCAAAAACGATTATATCTGATTTAATAGTTTTAGGGACTTCACTTACCCGAAGCAAGTTTACAGGCATTAATTTTTCCAATATAACAGTTGCCATGATTTCGTCGGCATGGAATTTTCCGGAATGGGTGATGCAATTTGCATCTTTTAAATTTTTTACAATATTTAACATATAACCTCCGATGCATAAAAGAATTTGTTTAATGAACTTTGGGATATATATCTTTTCAATCTTAATATTCATCTTAATTCAATTATTCAATTTCAATGTGCTATGGTTAATAAACTACTGTGTTATTATAACATAAATTATGTAAATAATCAATTTGTATAATATGAAAAGAGTGAGTAGATACTGAATCTAGTCACTCTTTATGATTTAATGTTTAGATTTTAATTTTACAATTGTTGCGCCGATGTCTCCGTCCGTGAATCCTGCAGTGTAGTAGTTATCTACATATCGTGATTTTTTTAAGAATTCATGAACTCCTTGACGTAGTTTTCCGGTTCCTTTGCCATGGATTATTCGGCATTCTTTTAATCCTGCCATATAGCATGAATCTAAGTATTGATCTATTATTTCGGTTGCTACTGCGACAGTTTCACCAATTACATTTATTTCTGATTTAATTGTTTGTGCTTTGTTATTTTTGATATTTACTTTTGAATTTGTTTTTGATGATTGGGCAAGTGTTTCCGGTGCTTTGTTATTTAGAGATAGGAGAACACTTAGGTCCAAGCCTTTGGCTTTGGAATTATTGACTGAATCGTTTAGTTTGTTGCGTAGGTGTTCGGCTTTTTTGATATCTGATTGTTGCATTTTACTTAATTTAGAGATTATTTCATTTGCTTCTTCTTTTGCGTCAATTAAGATTTGCTTTGCTTCGTTTCTAGCTTCTTCAATTTTTTCTTTTTCATGCTTTAATTTATCGGTTACATCGTTTTCTAATGATTTTCTTAATACTTTAATCTGATTTAGATTTTTTTCAATTTCCCTTTTTTCTTCTTCAATTTTTATTTTTGAATCATAGATATCTTTCATGAGTGTTTCAATATCTGTGTCCGGTTTACTGATTAAAGAACTTGCTCTTTCGATGATTTCTTTTGGAATTCCAAGTCTTTGACTTATTGCGAAAGCATTACTTTTTCCAGGGATACCCATTAATATGTGATATGTTGGACGCATGTTTTCGATATCAAATTCTGCACTGGCATTTTCAAAACCTTTATTTGATAAACAATAATTTTTTATTTCGTGGTAATGGGTTGTAGCTAATGTAAATGCGCCATATTCATAAAATCTTTCTAGTAAGCTAATTGCTAGATTTGCACCTTCTATTGGATCTGTTCCTGAGCCTAATTCATCTACTAAAATTAAGCTATCAATTGTGAAGTTTTCTAATATGTTTACAATTGTTGTCATGTGTGATGAAAATGTACTTAGTGATTGCTCAATGCTTTGTTCATCTCCAATATCTGCAAATATATTATCGAAGATTTTAATTGTACTGGTATCTGAGGCTGGAATGTGAATTCCTGATTGTGCCATTAATGATAGTAGTCCTACAGTTTTTAAGGTTACTGTTTTACCACCTGTGTTTGGACCTGTAATTACTAGTGTTCTATATGTTTTACCAATTTCGATATTAATTGGAACTACTTGATTTTTGTTTATTAAAGGATGTCTAGCATTTTTTAATTCTATAAAATTACCGATTTCTGGCTTGGTACAATCATTGTCAATTGAATATCTTGCTTTTGCAGAAATGAAGTCTAGTTTTCCTATTAAATTTAAGTTTTGTTTTAAAAATCCATATAGGGGG
>JABCOX020000118.1 GCA_013333395.2 Clostridiales bacterium
AATTCGTAAACATTTCCCTGTATTCTTGGCATATATCTATCAGCATTTTTAATAATATTATACATTGAAGTTTCATTTTCTATGGCAAGTTCTTCTACTTTATTTAGTGATACCGCTCCAATCCCACGTTTTGGCTCATTTATAACCCTAACCAAAGATAAATTATCATTTTGATTTGCAATTAATCTTAAATAAGCAATAATATCCTTAATTTCTTTTCTTTCATAGAATTTCAATCCGCCAACTAT
This sequence comes from Clostridiales bacterium, assembly GCA_013333395.2. Classification (GTDB taxonomy): domain Bacteria; phylum Bacillota; class Clostridia; order TANB77; family CAG-508; genus CAG-793. Next base: position 249 of record JABCOX020000118.1, read on the forward strand.
TTTATAAGGAATCCCCTCCCTCATAAAGATATCTTCAATTGCTCTAGATTGAGCATTCATTCTATACAAAACAGCAAAATCAGAATATTTAAAATTATCATTATTCTTAATTTCTTCAATTTTCGTAGTAATAAAAGATGCTTCATCATACTCATCTTTACCAGTGTAAATAAAAGGAAGCTCTCCTTCATCATTTTCTGTCCAAAGCTTTTTATCATATTTTGTCGTATTATTTTTAATAACTTCATTTGCAACTTTAAGAATGTTTCCCGTACATCTATAATTTTGCTCTAACTTTACTATTTTTGTACCAGCAAAATCCTTTTCAAAATTTAAAATATTTGAAATGTCAGCTCCCCTAAAACTATAAATACCTTGATCATTATCACCAACAACCATAATATTCATATTTTTCTTAGCTAAAATAGAAACCAATTTAAACTGTGATTTATTTGTATCTTGGTACTCATCAACTAAGATATATTTAAATTTATCAGAATAGTATTCTAAAATATCTTCATTTTCAAGTAATAAATCAATTGTTAAATTAATAATATCATCAAAATCAACCGCATTATTTTCCTTTAATTTCTTTTGATATAAAGAATAAATTTTACCAATTTTTTCTTTTCTATAATCACCCTTATTTCTCAAAAGATAATCATCAGGCTTAATCATCATATTTTTCGCATTACTAATTTCATTAATTACAGATTTTTCAGTAAATATTTTAGAGTCAATATCAAGCTCTTTAAGACATTTCTTAACTAAAGTTTTTTGATCAGCGGTATCAAATATTGCAAAAGACGAATCATACCCCAATCTATCAATAAATTTTCTTAAAATCTTTACGCAAATAGAATGAAAAGTACCAAGCCAAATATCATTAATGGCATCTCCTATCAAATTTTGAACTCTCTCTTTCATCTCATTTGCAGCCTTATTTGTAAACGTAATAGCCAAAATGTTCCATGGCTTTACACCACAATTATCAATTAAATGTGCTATTTTATATGTTAAAACTTTAGTCTTACCACTACCAGCACCAGCAATTACTAAACAAGGTCCATCTATTTGATTAACAGCCTCTCGTTGCTTAGGATTTAATTCATCCAATAAATTAAGCATCTTTTATCCTTCCAAGTTAATTATTAACTATTTTTTAATTTTTCAGTTGTATCCGCAGTAATTAAATTATCTATCATTTCATCCAAATCACCATCTAAAAAGTTTTGAAATTTAAATACACTAAAACCTATTCTATGATCTGTGATTCTTCCTTGAGGATAATTATAAGTTCTAATTTTCTCACTTCTATCTGCATTTCCGATTTGACTTCTTCTAGCTGAATCTATTTCTTGATCCCTCTCTGCTTTTTCTTTTTCATATAATTTTGATTGTAGCAACTTCATTGCATAATCCCTATTTTGAAATTGTGATCTTTCGCTTTGACATTCTACAACCATTCCAGTAGGAATGTGAATTAATCTAACAGCAGATGATGTTTTATTAACATGTTGCCCACCAGCACCAGATGCTCTAAACACTTCCATTTTTACATCAGCCGGATTTATATTAATCTCAACATCACCAACCTCAGGCAAAATAGATACAGATGCTGTAGATGTATGAATTCTACCACTAGCTTCAGTATCTGGGACTCTTTGCACTCTATGTACACCACTTTCAAATTTCAATCTACTATATGCACCTTTACCAGTAATCATAAATGAAATTTCTTTATATCCACCAAGCTCAGTAGAGTTTTCATTTAAAACATCCAGTTTCCAACCTTTTCTATCACAATACATTGAATACATTCTAAACAATGTAGCTGAAAACAATGCTGCTTCATCTCCACCAGCTCCTCCTCTAATTTCACAAATTACATTCTTATCATCATCAGGGTCTTTTGGTATTAACAAAATCTTTAATTCTGACTCCAATACAGGTAATTTATCTTTCGCATCAAGCATCTCCATCTCAGCTAAATCCTTCATATCCGGATCATTAAGCATTTCTTTCGAATCCTCAAAATTCTTTTTAACTGATTTATATTCTCTATATTTTAATACAATTGGCTCTATATCAGAATGTTCTTTCATCATTTTACGCCATTCTTCTTGATTGGAAATCACTTCCGGATCACTAATTTTCTTTGTTAAATCTTCATACTTTATTTCAATTTCTTCTAAATTTTCAAACATAAATTCTCTCCTATTTTTACTTCGGAAATTATACTATAAATAAGCATTTTTTTCAAGTTGTAAAACCCTATTCCGTAATAGAAAAAAGCATTTATAATTGAATAAAATTGTAATCATAATTTTCAAAATCCAATAGGTTTTTTTCCCTCTTATTACTAGATAATATAATTATTTGATTATCCAAACTATATAAATAATTCAATATTGAGCGCAATCTATTATCATCAAAATAAACAAAACTCTCATCAAGGATTATCGGAAACTTTTCCTCGCTAATCATTAAAGCTATTGATACTCTAAGAGAAAAATAGATTTCTTCAATTGTTCCAAAACTCAACTTATCAATAGAATAAATTTTTCCTAAGTAATCCTCAACTTCAATTTCATCATTAACATATACTTTTACATATTTACCATTAGTAATAGTTTTAACAACATCACTTAAATTATCAAAAAATTTAGGTGTAACACTATTTTTAATTTCCACATATGCTTCTTCTAACAATTTTTTTGCAATACTGTATCCAGCATTTTTCTTAGCCAAATTAATTAATTCATCCTTCAATATTTCCTGTTCTTCAACCAAATTAACATATCTCTCTAATTTAGGTAAAATATTAGAATATTCTAATTCCAATTTCTTTCTTTCCAAAATTAATGAATTCTTTTCATTAATTAATTCATTATAAATAATATCAATGTCATTATTAAAATATCTTTCAACATAATTTCCATATTGGTTAATTAATTCATTTTTAAATTTTTCAATATTATTTTTTAATATTATTTTTTCATCTTTAATTTCATCATATATTTTTTGTTTATTATTTAATGTTATTTTTTTTATATTTTTTCTTTTAAAACTATTAATCACAAAATAAGAAAAAATATTTAACAAAAATAATCCAGATAAAATAAAATTAATTAAATTATTTTTTATCTTAAGAAAATTAAAAATAAATAATACCAGAAAAATAATTCCTAAAATAACAAAAATCATCTTATTATTTTTATGATTAATCTCATCATCTGATTCATCAATATAATATTCTTCTTTTAATTTTATTTTTTCATTAAATAAATTAAATTCTTTAAATTTATTCTTTGCAATATTTACTGATTCTATTTTTTCAAAATTAATTTCTATTTTTTC
>JABCOX020000119.1 GCA_013333395.2 Clostridiales bacterium
ACTTATTAGTGTAAGTACTATTGAGCAGACAAGAGCTGGAACAACCCATTCGAATCCGTATGTACCTAGTGGTAATGAAGCACAAGCCTTAGCAGCACCTGCAAGAAGGTTTCCACCTCTCATGACTGAAGCAAGGTTTATACTTTCGATTAAAGCTACTGCGAATGCACCTATAACAGCACCTGTATAAGTCCAGTTGTACTTGATCTGCTTGTCAAATATAGACATGAATATAAGTACTATGATAACTGGGTATATAGCTGATAGGATTGGAACTGCTATTGCTATAAGACCGTCAACACCGATTAGTGAAAGAACGAAAGCTATAGCAATACATACGCAAACTATCTGCTTATACTTTAACTTACCACCTGAAATAGTTTCAAAGTAGTTACCACAAGTTGAGCTTAGTCCTGTTGAAGTTGTTAAACAAGCAAGAGCAACAGCTATACCCATGAATACCTTACCAACGTTTCCTAGCATTAATTGAACCATACCTATAAGTAATACAGTTCTTTCAGTTTCACCATTGAAGTGGCCACCAACTGTAGCACCTGCATAAGTTAAACCACCGTAAACTAGAGCTAGTAGTATGAATGCAACGATACCAACCTGAACACTTACCTTGAACTGAACTTCCTTGTCGTGGTATCCACGTCTTATAAGGTCACTTATAACTATACCAGCCATTAGAGGAGAACCAAGAGCATCCATTGTCTGGTAACCTTCCTTAAATGACATTGTAAATAGTCCTTGCACATCTGTTGTAACCTTAGGATCTGGTGGGTTAACTATAGCTATAACCACAATAATCGCCAAGATTATCAAAAGAGCTGGTGTAAGATACTGACCTATGAAGTCGATAACCTTACCAGGATTTAATGTGATGTAAAGTGTTAAACCGAAGAATACTATTGAAGTAGCCCAAATTGGAACTGATGGGAACAATGATCTAATAAATACTTCATGTGTTGTAGCACCTGTTCTTGGAATTGCGAAGAAAGGTCCAATTGTCAATATAGCGATTGTACCTATCAACTTAGCAAATTTAGGACTAACTCTCTTACCTAGGTCGTCTGCTCTACCACCTAATCTAGCTGTAACGATAACACCTAGTATAGGTAAAACTGGGTCTGAAATCAAGAATCCAACCATAGCTGTGAACCATCTGTCACCAGCTAATACACCAAGGTGTGGTGGGAATATCAAGTTACCAGCACCAAAGAAAATTGCAAATAATGCAAAACCACAAACGATAACGTCTTTTCTTTTAATTTCCATACTCATTCACCTTCTAAAATAGATTTGCCATATAGGCTTAGTCATTAAAGACCATTAACTACGTTATTTGGTCTTTCTCCATTCATAACCTTAACCATGTCTGCATATGACCATTCTGACATTCTTATGAACGCATCATCAGTTGTACCTGCTATATGAGGAGTAATTGATAATCTAGCCTTACCAGCCTCAGTTAGGTTAAATAAAGGATGATCCGCACTTGGTGGTTCTGGAGCTATAACATCTAGTCCTGCAAAGATTCTACCGTTGTTTAAAGCCTCTGCTAGGTCTTCGTTGTTAACTATTTCTCCTCTTGCAACGTTGATTATTACTGCATCCTGCTTCATCTGCGCTATAGTTTCCTTACGAACCATGTTTCTAGTAGTATCTAGAACTGGAACGTGGTAAGAAATTATGTCACACTGAGCAAGTATTTCCTCGTATGTACAGAAAGTAAGATCATTTTCTTTTTCATAGTCTTCAGAAGCTCTGAACACATCATAATAAAGAATCTTGCATCCAAATGCCTTAAGCATTCTAACAGCCGCCTTACCTATGGCACCTAGACCTACAAGTCCTATTACTCTTGAGCTCAATTCGCTCTGACCCTTAACTTGATATTCTCTGAAGCTTTCGTTAAATCCGTCAACACCCTTAGCTTTTATCTTTGCATCTGCTTCTGGCATTCTTCTTAAAGAAGTTATCATATGTCCAAGAGCTAATTCTGCAACTGGTACTGCGTTAACGGCCCTATTATTGCAAACATAAATACCCTTTTCCTTGGCTGCTTCTAAGTCTATCTTGTCGAAGCCAACACCTAATGAATGAATAAGCTTACAATTATCAAGCTGTTCTATTACTTCTCTTCTGAAATGATCAACTGGACCACAGAAAACTATGTCTGCATCCTTACACTGTTCAACTAGTTCCTCATCTGAACAAGGATAGTTGATATACTGGAAATCCCAACCTTCTGGCTTTTTAACGCCGAATCTTTCAATAATATTTTTGTTACAAGTTACTCTAACCTTAACCATTAATTTGCCTCCCTAACTCTAGCTAATAAGCATTCGTATAATAAAAATTTTAAATAAATTTAAACAATCCGTTATTTATTTAACCAATGTGTTTAAATTTTTTAGACATACTTGTCAGATTTACTACAGTAATGTCTATTTTTAAACAAATTGTACTCTATACCTAGGGAGAAGTGCAAATCCCTAGGTATATTATACAATAAATTTTTGTATTTTACTACAGAAATTTTATATTCACAGTATTATCTAAACAACTTTTTCAAAAAATCTGTTGAAATAAATTTTCTTTTTCGTTAATAAAATTACATATTCGCCTTTTCAGCCTTTAATGCTCTAACCTTATCGATTAGTATTGGCATTATCTTGTGTAAGTCACCAACTACACCTAAGTCAGCTACGTCGAATATAGGAGCCTGAGCATCCTTGTTTATAGCTACGATAAATTCAGAATCTTCCATACCAGCTAAGTGCTGTACAGCTCCTGATATACCACAAGCCATGTATAGGTCTGGTCTAACTGTCTTACCAGTCTGTCCAACCTGTCTTTCTCTACCGATCCAACCAGCATCTACGTTAGCTCTTGAAGAAGTAACTAGACCGCCTAGTTCGTCAGCTAATTCCTTTAATACATCGAAGTATTCTGCATTACCGATACCTCTACCACCAGAAACTAGAACCTTAGCTTCTGTGATATCAACCTTAGCATGCTTTTCCTTGATTACTTCTCTGATTTTGATGTTCATATCAGCATCAGTGAATTCAACCTTGAATAGTTCAACTTCACCAGTTCTAGAAGTGTCTGTAGGAAGGGCCTGCATAACACCTGGTCTTACAGTTGCCATCTGAGGTCTGAATTCCTTACAAACTATTGTAGCCATGATGTTACCACCGAAAGCTGGTCTAGTCATAAGTAATAACTTAGTTTCTGGATCTATTTCTAGCTTAGTACAGTCAGCTGTTAATCCTGTATGTACTCTTGCAGATACTCTAGGAGCCAAGTCTCTACCTATTGAAGTAGCACCGTAAAGTACTATTTCTGGCTTCTTAGCTTCTACTATTGCGTTTAATGCCTTAGTATATGGTTCAGTTGCATAGTGCTCCAAGATTGGATCTTCTACACATATAACCTTGTTTGCTCCATGGTGGATTAGGTTTTCAGCTAACCCCTTTACTTCTTTTCCTAGTAAAACTGCAACTACTTCCTGTCCTAGGTCAGCTGCCAATTTACTTGCTATACCGATAAGCTCGATGCCTACTTTTTGAACGACACCGTCTACCTGTTCAACTACTACATAAATATCCTTGTTCATTAGGTAATCTTCCTTTCAAATCATTATTTTTTTATAATTGTAATTCTCTAGTATCTTATATAAAATACTTTTCCTGTAACTTAGCAAGAATTGCATCAGCTGCTTCTTCTGGAGTTAATCCTTCTAGCTTAACGCCTTTGCCCTTAGCCTGCTTTGTAAATGACTTTTTAACGTTTGTAGGTGAACCCTTTAAACCGATATTTGAAAGATCTAGTTTGTCTTCAATGTCCTTCAATCCCCAAACCTTCATTTCCTTCTGATAAGCATCGAATATTCCGCCTACTGTCATGTATCTTGGGTCTATTTCTTCGCTTAGTGTAGTAATTAGGCAAGGTGGCTTTATTTCAACTATGTGATATCTATCTTCGAACTGTCTTCTAACGATGAACTTGTCACCTTCAACCTTTAGTTCTTCACAGTAAGATACCTGAGGTATTCCAAGATGCTCAGCGATCTGTGGACCAACCTGTGCTGTGTCACCGTCTATAGCCTGTCTACCTGCTATTATTATATCGTAATCAATGTTTCTAAGTGCACCAGCTATTGTTGAAGATGTCGCCCATGTATCTGCTCCACCGAAAGCTCTATCAGTTACAAGAACTGCATCATCTGCTCCCATTGCTAATGCTTCTCTAAGTGCAACTTCTGCCTGTGGAGGTCCCATTGATACTACTGTTAAAGTAGATCCTGGAACTGATTCCTTGATCTGAAGTGCTAGTTCAAGACCCGCCTTATCGTCAGGGTTTATGATACTAGGTACACCATCACGGATCAAAGTATTCTTTACAGGGTCAAGTTTTACCTCTGTTGTATCTGGTACTTGTTTTATGCAAGCTACAATTTTCATCTATATATACCTCCCCTTATTTCAATAAGCTTGATGCTATAACCATCTTCTGAACTTCAGATGTTCCTTCGTAAAGTGAAGTTACTCTGATGTCTCTGTACATTCTTTCAACTGGATATTCCTTAATGTAACCATATCCACCGTGAATCTGTAATGCTTTGTCAATTATCCATTTTGCTTCTTCTGTAGCGAATAATTTAGCCATTGAAGCTTCCTTATCAGCTGCTTGTCCTAAATCCATCTTATAAGCAGCATCATAAACAAGGTGACGCATAGCTGCTAACTTTGTTTCCATTTCTGCTAGTATGAACTGAGTATTCTGGAACTGAGCTAGTGACTTACCGAACTGGTGTCTAGACTTAGCGTACTTAACTGCTTCTTCCATAGCACCCTGTGCAAGTCCTAGAGCCTGGCTAGCGATACCTAATCTACCAACGCTTAGAGTCTTCATTGCGTTGATGAATCCCTTACCTTCTCTACCTAACATACAATCCTTAGATACTCTAACATTTTCAAGAACAACATCACTAGTTGGGCAACCAATCATACCCATCTTGTTTTCTGACTTACCAAAAGATACACCTTCTAGCTTAGAGTCTACTACGAAAGTAGATATACCCTTAACGCCTAATTCTGGATTAGTCTTAGCGAAAACTATTACATAATCAGATACTGGAGCACCAGTTATGAAAGTTTTTCTTCCGTTTAGGATGTAGTCATCACCATCTTTTTCAGCAGTTGTCAATATAGACGCTGCGTCTGAACCAGCTCCTGGCTCAGTAAGACCGAATGCGAATAACTTTTCGCCTGTAACCATTGGTCTAAGATACTGTTCCTTCTGCTCTTCAGTACCATCTCTTAGTATTGGAGTTGACTGTAGAGAGTTTGGAGATGATATCCATATAGTAGATACACCAGATGCCTTAGCTAATTCTTCCATAACTATTGCATATGAACGGTGGTCTCCACCTGAACCTCCATAAGCCTTTGGTATCTTAATACCTAAAAATCCAGCTTTAGCCATTTTTTGATAAATTTCCATAGGGAAATCGCCAGTTTCATCAACTTCTTCTGCAGTTGGTTTAATTTCATTTTCAGCGAATTCCTTAGCTAGCTGACGAACTAATTCATGTTCTTTTTCGAAAATCATAGATTGCCTCCTTAAAATTTTAATTTTTTTAAATTAAATCATATCAGCGAAAGTCTGTAATGCTGTTTTCGCCTGTTCGAAGTTAGTCATTTGCTGGTCTACCTCAACTAGTATATGCATGATACCTGCATTTTCTAATTCTTTTCTGATAATTGGATAGTCGAATTCATCAGAATCACTAAACTTAGTCATTAGGTAGATAACACCATCTGCCTGGTGCTTCTTAACCTTGTCAATTATTATCTGTCCCCTAAGTTTTTCTGGGTCATACAACAAAGTACTTCCTTCTATATCTGAAATCCACTTAGATAAGGCTCTAACTGGATTACCAGTACCTTCATCAACTAGATAGTCAAACTGTCCTGATTCATGGTTGACATTGTCATCAACTATACCAAGCTTGTACTCATCTAGTATTTCTAGCATACCTGGGCTGTTTGCAAGAATACCAGTAGTTACTATCTTCTTGCCAGCAAATTTTTCTTCAGGTATCGCCCTTAATTCTTTATTTAATTCTTCTAAAATTGCTAAATGTTCTGCCTTGTCAAACAAGAAGGCACTTGTCATTACTCTAGCTCTTAGGCTAGGTGTAATTGTGTTTAGGTGACTAGCTGCTAGAGAACTAAATTCCTGCATTGCCTTTCTGTGCTTGTTGTAAAGTACTATAGCCTCTTCAACCTTAGCATCTTCTATCTCGCAACCAGCTATTTCTTCTAACTGTTCTCTTAGCTTGATGTACTGCTTTTCATTGTAAGTAATACCAGCTTCGATTTTTCTGTTCTGTCCATAGCCTATATAAAGAGCTGGAACCTGCTTTATAGCTCTCTTCCAGTTCTGGCTAAGACCCTTTAGACCATCGCTTAGGCCTGGTATGATCATACCTGACATCTTGTCAAGCTTACCTTCAAGACCTAGGTCCATTAATCTTAGGATTATAGCTGCGTAGAATGCTGGGAAGTATTCCTTTGATAGACCTACTTCACCTTCTGCACCCCATACACCTATTGGTACCATGCCTGCAGCATATACTAATTCCTCTGGTGTATAAACTGGTGCGCAACCTATAACCTTCTTGCCTTCAGAAACATACTTGTCTACCTGTTCTAAAAGGTCTACATCAAGTTTACCTAACAATACATCTATATTACTCATATTAGTGCGCCTCCTTCATCTTTGCAGCTTTATTAGCTTCCATTAGTTCTATAAGACCCTGTACTCTAGTATCATACTGAGCTTCAGAGAAGTTTCTTGGATCCGCCTGGTCACCATCGAATGTTGCTGTTGGTATACCTGTCTTTTCTCTTATATCTCTTTCCATCTCGTACATGATACCTGACCACTGCTTACAGCTTCTATTGATGTGGATTAACATACCATCTATATTGTTTTCTTCAATTACCTTTAGTCTCATATCAGTTGCTCTTTCGTATGAAATAGCATTTGGAGTTCCGCAGTAAGCCTGCATTAACTGATATGTGTTGTCATAGATATATCCAAAAGCATCTGCATAAACTGTACCACAGACATTAACACCAGCATCCTTAAGCTGCTTGAATGTATGTCTTAGGTGTGGCCAACATGCTATACCTTCGAATAATACTCTGAACTTTTCTTCGCCCTTAAATGTTGACTTACCAGTTCTTACATTTTCATCGAATTCTTCAGCTAGCTTTTCGAATGCCAAAGCTGATTCTAACTTACCTCTTGCACAAACCGCAACTGCCATGTGGTTGAATACATCAAAACCTGAGAAAGGTGATGGTGTATACTTAGCATATCCTGTAGCCTTTAACCAAGCTCTACCTGTTCTCTGAGATATCTCCATAACCTCTTCAAATTTCTTTTCATCCCACTTCTTGCCAGTTAAGTCTTCTAGCTGTTTGATAGCATGATCAAACTGACCCTTTAGGTATTCAACTCTGTCGTCACCTGCTTCATAGTCATTGTTGTAAGGAACGTCTATTAAAATTAAAGGTATATTCAATTCTTTAGCTATATTTTCGTACCACTTGATCATACAGTTACAAATATTGTTACAGCAAGCAACGAAGTCTGGCTGTGGCATATTTAACTCTGGAGCATCCTTAACGTCCATGTATGCCAAAGATATTCTAGCATAAGCACAGATGTCATTTGAATATCCTTCATTTTCAGCTATTTCACACATTCTCTGTCCGCCACCCTTAGCAGATATAGCGGCAGCCTGGTTTTCTGGATAAACAACCTTTATATCCATAGTTTCAAAGATTTCCTGTGGGAAGTTAGATGCACACCATCCAACTAATTCACCATTATTCTTTGCCTCCCAAGCTTCCTTATAGTGCCTTGCAACAATTTCTCCTAACAATACTTTTGCCGGCTTTTCTTCTACCATTCCTGTATTACTCATGATAAGCTCCTTTCTCGTCTAGGCTATATATTAAAGTTCCTAGACAAACTCCCATATCTTATTAATTGTTATTTATCTATTACTTGTTTTCGTCTTCCCAAACAAATAATGTCTTGTCTTCTAACATTGCATTGATTTCAGCATCTGAGTAGCCAAGTTCCTTCATTACTTCAACACCGTGTTCACCGATGAATGGCCCTCTGTTATATGGAGTAGGTCCCATTTCCTGGTACTTAACTGGGTGCTTACAAAGGATTCTTTCTCCCTTTGGATACTTCATCTTGTAGAAGCAGTCATTTGCCCAAGCCTGTTCGTCTTCTAATAGTTCTTCCCAAGTCTTAGCAAGTGCGAATGGAATATCAGCTGCTGTAAGTATTGGTGCCCATTCTGCATAAGTCTTTTCACCAAATCTAGCCATAGCTCTGTCATATACTTCTGTTCCTAAGTTGTTAGCTATTACGTTCTGAACTGGGAAGAATCTATCATCATTCACCATTTCATCTAAACCTAAAGCTGTAAAGAACTTCTTAAAGTATGTATTATAGTCAGGCATACAAGTCTGAACATATCTTCCATCCTTAGTCAACCAAGCAGCATTAACTGGGTTATTAGCTTCTCTGATGTTGATTGGATATGTTGCACCATAATCCTTGTACTGAGCAGCCTGAATCATCATACCCATGTTGAATATAGCTGATTCGAACAAACTTGTTTCAACCTTTTCACCTTCACCTGTCAATTTAGCGTGATATAAAGCAGCTAGTACACCAGCAGCTAGGTTTATACCAACATTGTGGTCACCTATACCTGGAACAACGTTCATAGGTACATCTGACTTCTGTCTTAAGTTTTCAAGGTATCCACCTCTTGCAAAGAATGCAGTGAAGTCAAATCCTGGTAGGGCTTTGTCTGGACCGTGTTCACCATAACCAGTACACATAGCGTATACTAGGCTTGGATACTTAACCTTTAGAGTCTCATAGTCAAGACCTGCTCTCTGTAGTGCCTGAACTCTCCAGTTAGTTATAAGGATATCAGCATCATCAAGTAGCTTAAAGAATGCTTCCTTACCCTTAGGATCCTTCATATTTAGAGATATACACCTCTTATTAGCGTTTTCCAACTCCCATGTAGTATTCTCATACATATCTAGAGGTCTACCTTCTGTTGGGGCAGTATACCTAAGTGGATCACCCTTAGCACTTTCTACCTTTATAACATCTGCTCCTAAGTCAGCTAGGAACCTTCCTGTTGTAGCAGCTGCTATAAAGTTAGCAAGTTCAACAACTTTGACACCTTCTAATGGTTTCTTTCTTGTACTCATTACAAATACCTCCTACTAAATAACATTTAATGATTACCAATTACTTATTAGTCTCATAGGTAGTTTTCCATACCTATAATCATTTTATATTTTAAATTTAATTTAAAAACAAAAGTATATTTTGGTATTTAAAAGGCTTTCCTCATTTCCGAGGCAACCCTTTGCCAAACACATAAAAATTACATAAAATAAAATATTTTGCATAAATATCAAATATTTATTTCGCATATACTACTTTTTAATTTCTTTATTAAAATAGTTTTAGGTTAAATACCATATTTTTTAATTTTAGTCTACTTGTATACTAGGCATTGACAATACTTTATCATATTTTTTAACCATTGTAAATACTTTTTTAAAATAATACCTACCACCCGCTTAAGATGGATAACACACTACTTCATAAGCTTTACATAATCCTGGTCTGCACCCTTGAAGTATGAAATATATTCGGGGTCTAGACTGACTATACCTGACACTGTATCAATGTGGTTTGTCATACATCTTAGGGCTCTTTCAGTATCGTTTGCCTTAATGGCCTCAAGAATACTCTTGTGCTCATCTATAAGCTTGCTCAACTTATAGCCTGACTTAATATAGACATTCCTCCACCTACTTATATGTAGTAAATGGTCATTAATCAGCGGCAAAATAGCATTATTCTCAACACTCATGATAATATAATTATGGAATTCTTCATCAAGTTCCTTGAACTCCATCAAATATTCATTTTCGTGGTAGAACTTTTCTTGTTGCCTCATATTTTCTTCCATCTTAGTAATAGTATCAGACTTGTCCTCCTTTTGCATAAACCTGTACAAGATTTCCTTTTCTATGGACAACCTAATCAAAAGGGCATTCCTTATGTACTCTAAATCAATATAATTCACATAAGTACCCCTTTGAGGATATACTGTAAGGAAATTAATCTGTGCAAGTCTGGCAAAAATATGTCTGATTACAGACCTTGACACATTATAGTCCTCGCAGATTTTATTCTCACTAATCTTGCTTCCTGGGCTTAACTTCAAACTTATTATCCTGTCTAAAATGTCAGAATAAATAAAGTCTGAGGATAACATTTTCTCCATAATATCAACTCCACACATATTTCAATACTAGTATACCACTTTAGGAAGTAACCGTCAATTTATAATTAGATGTATTTTTCAGAACTTTGTAGTGTTACAATTATACAAACCTACCAAACCATACTGGCTTGTATCCTATTATTAACGGGAGTTTGACACTTGTAATCGAAGATTTACTATTCAAAGGCTTGAAAAGCCTTAATTTTTTTGTCAAATTTTAAAATTTATGTCTTCGCAATGCAC
>JABCOX020000120.1 GCA_013333395.2 Clostridiales bacterium
TTTAATTTTGCTATTTGGCAAAAATACTTTGGTAGGTATTTCATATCTGCTTTCTTTTAAATTAATATATTCTATTTTCATTATCTTTTTCTCCTTGATCTAAGTCTTCTAAGTTCTCTAAGAATTCTCCCACTTGATTAAATTCTTTTATATCTTTTGAATCTAACGTTTTTATATATTCGTCTGCTGGAATTCCTACCCCTAATTCTCCAACAATATCATTTATGAATGGTTTCTTTATAGGTAAATATATCATACTTTTTTGATATTTTTCAAAATCCTTTCCTTTTTTTTCACAGTTAGATTCTCTTTCTGGGTCTAAAACTTTTACTATTTTCTCATTGTTGTCCTTAAAATAAGCTATAGTAACATAATGAAGTAATTTTTTATTTTCTCCTGGTAATTTTGATATTATTGTCTTCGACTCAATATTATATCTTGCTAAAAGTAACCTTAAAAGTTCCGTATGCCCTGCACACATAGCCTGTTTTTTTAATAAAGCACCATATGCTGTTCTATATACTAATTCGTTTGTGTCAAACTTTTCTATAATTTCTGAAAATGCATCAAAATATTTTCTCCTTATTACAATATTTGTTTTTATGTAATTATTTAATATTTCTATAATCCTATCATTTGGGGTATTATCTTCAATCTCAAAACCTCCACTAATTTTCTCTATTTCTAGTATTAATTCTTTAAAATTATTATTATTATAAAATCCTATATGATGAGCTGGATCTCCAATTATATTAATATATCTTTTTAAAATTTCATTAGTCATTTTATTCCTCCTATATAACTAAATTTATATTGTTCAATCTATATTATTTCTTTTTTATCTTCTTGTACCCTATTCATTCGTAGTATTATAAAAATTCTTCTTTTTGTTCTTCTTTAAAAACACTTCTTTTCTAATTGCTTCAAATAGCACTTTACGAATGGTTTCTCTATCTCCAAATCAATCAATTCTTTTTATAAATTCATCTAAATTACACCAATCATAATCTTCAAATCAACTTATTCCTACATACCAAATTGATTTTTAATTGTGAATCAATGTCCTTCCTTTTAATAAAAGTAGTTCATTATTTTCATTTAAAATAAATATCAATATCGTATTCATTATTCCTCAATCTTTTATGGTTGATATTCTGTTTTACTTTCCATTAATTTTAATGCATTTTCTAAACTAGTGGTGGTCAGATTATATTCGAATCCGTCATTATCAATTATTATAAAACTATGTGGCTTATTTTTATATTTGAAATGTAAATTCTTTGCCCATGCATTACTAGAATCTTTATATGATAACTTTAGGCCATCGTTCAAATTTCCAGATTTAATTTTTATTTTTTCATATTGAGTATCACCATTGCCTTCAGAAAAATCATATACATATCCTTTTTCAAAATCTATAATCCAATATATATCATAATTTTTTCCTTTTTTTACATAAGCATATTTACCGCTATTACCGTCTTTTGCTTTATCATCACTATTCGTTGTGTAAAAATTATAGGATTTAGCTGTTTTTTCATTATTTTCCGGTTTTTGAATTTGATTAGTTGTCATAGTATTTGTATTTATAGTTGTATTTGTGGTTGTATTTACACTGATATTTGTTTTTTCTTCTTTTACTGTATTTTCATTGTCTTCTTTTTTTAAATGATATGTTACAATTACCTCTGTGTTTTTATTGAAAATGTCACCTTTTTTGTACTGTTCTTGTCCATTTATTATTACACTATCAACTTTCCCATCATTAGCTATTTCAGAATTTTTATCATATATTTGCTTTTCTATAATATTTATAAACCCTAATCCTTTCAGCTTATTAATTACATCTTTATAATTTTTATCTTTATATTCACTTTTATCATCTTGAATTTGAATTTCATCTATTTTTAACGGTTTGTTAATATTTTTATCTAAATCTTCATTGTGTAAGTTTTGTTGAACTTCATTTGCAATATATAACATTGGTTCTATGTTATTTCTCTTAAAATCATTGATAATAACTGCTATAATAATAGGTATAATAATTATTGCGACTAAACATACAAACATTATTTTATTATCTTGCTTGTTAAAAAATTTTTCTATTATTTTTTTAATCTTTTCGATATCTTCTTTCATATTTTCCCCTTTTTCATTAATATTTTATTTTTCTTTTGTTGCTGTTTTTTTCCAATAGTCTTGAATGAATTTTACTAATTCGCGGCCTTGTTTTTGATAATCTTTGTCCAATGTTTCAAATTTACTAAATGTCCAGCCACAATCTCTTGCAGTTATTTCATTTTTTGGATAGCCTCCTGAAACTCCAATCATTTCCTCTTGATTCCAAAATTCTGAGGCTCTGAATTTGTATGAATAACAAATTTCATTATCTATTTCAAAACTTTCTAATAAGGTAATTTCTTCTGGAATTTTCCCTAATTCTGTTGGATATTTTAACCATCCTACCATGTTTGAATATGCTATTTGCTCTTGAGAAATTTCTTTATATAGTGGTAATTCTTCTAATTTATTTATGTCTTCACATACATGTACTAATTCTTTTACATATTCTTTATCTGTTATAATATCTCTTACCATTTTTTCACTTATTGGTAGATTTTTTAATAATTGATATTTAATTACGAATACTGCTGAAATATTTGATAATGGTTGCTTTGCAATTTCTTGTATTAGCTCTTTTATTTCTTCATCTTCAATTCCACAGCATACATCTGCTAATATCTCGATATTGTCATATATTCCTGGATGTACTAATCCTTGATTTTCATTTAAATATGATATTATTCCTCTTAATTTTTGCTTTGTGCTTGATATAAAAAATTCCTTTTCTTCATCGGTAAATAATTCTAAAGTTGGATCATTTTTTAATAATATTTGTGCCATACAAAAGAATATTCCATTATCACAGCCATCATATATTGTTAATAGTGTATGTTTGAATGTTAAATATTTTTCTTTAAACATTGGATAATTTTCAAGGTTTGTTAAAAATTCTATTTTTTCAAATGTTGCTTCTAGTATCATACATCCTAGTACAAATATTCTTTGTTCATTCGATTGATACATTTTGTCTATGATATGGGGTAATTTTCCCATATCAAGTTCATCAACTTGGTTATTTTTTCCTAATAGTACTTCTATCCATTGTTTGAAGTTTTTTTCATCTACATCAATTTCTTTTAAAATGTCTTTTTCTGATTTTGGATTATATTCGTTTACAATTTTTTTAAATTTTTCAAATGCTTTAAATTTCATAATTTCTCCTTTGAACTTTTATTGAACTCATTATATTACATTCGTTTTCAAGATTCAATTAATATGGCTTTTCTGGAACGATAAAAAGAGTAGTTTTTAGCTACTCTTTTGTCTAAATTTATAATTTCATATATGTGTTTTAATATTATGTTCTCTTAATTTTCTAAACTCCATTTAATTCCTTTAGCTATTCGTTTTGCTGTTTCGTTGAAATGATTTCCTTTATTTTCTTCATATATTGTTTTTACTTTATTTGATAGATATTCTTGTATTAGTTTTGTTTTTTCTTCTACTGATTTTAATATTGGATTTTTACTTATTTTTTCTTTATTGCCTAATGAAAAATATATTGATTCTACTTTCGAGCTTATTTTATTCTCTTTTATGTAGTTTTCAAAATTTGGATACCACATTGACCCTGATGATGTAATAATTTTTTTAAATTTATCTGTTTTGTATCCAGTATACAATGCAAATAACCCTGATAATGAATAGCCTGCTATTGTATAGTATTCTGCTTTTTTATTATTTTTCTCTATTTCTTTTTCTATCTCTGGCATTATTTCAGTTTCTAATACTTTTAAATATTCATCTGCATTTCCTAAATATTGTTCTTCATTTTTAAATAAACTAGGAATTTTCCAAGGTGACATCTCTTTATTCCAATTTATATTTGTAATTTCTACTAATATAAATTCTTTTGAGTTTATGTGTATACATTCTGAAATTATTTCACTTAAATTTTCTTCAAAATTATTTAATATAATTACCGGAAGTGTCTTTGAATTGTCATTATCCTTGTAATATATGTTAATTTGCTTATTAGCAATTATCATAGCAATTTTCCTTTTTTTATCATCTATCAATATCTTCTTGCTGATAGTCTTTTTTTATTATTCTTAAGATTCTATCAGATGATAAATTTACATTACCTGCAAAATTGTGGAATCTTAAGAATGCTTTTTCTGGATTTTCCGAATTTTCTACTTTGTCTGCGATATATTGGCCAATTACGTATCTTCGATATTCAAAAAAATTTAAATTTTTAGACCTTAAAATGCTATTTAATCCACCATAACATTCCTCTAATTCTTCTCTTCCAAAATCTTTTGGATTATTTATATAACACTTATTTTTAATAATTTCATCTACTCTTGCTTTTGTTATATATAAACCTTTTTTAAATTTCATATCGATAAGTTCTTTCTCAATTAATAATTTGCAAGATACTTTTTTACTATGTTCTAATCTACGTTTTTTGAATTTATTATAATCATTTTGTGTTATCAGTTTGTTTTTTACTAACCATTTTCCTAATAAATTTTCTATAATATGCGTTGGTACCTCTGATATATATAATTGTCCATAAGCTTTACCTATTGTTGTTGAAGAATAATTCATTGCATGTATCATTTCATGCAATAGTATAAATATATCTTCTGGAGTGTTATTATAATATACAAATACTTTTCCTTCACAACAACCTTGTATATCTTTTTCTTTATCCATAAAAGGTTTTATATTTACTGTTGGTCCATTACCATCCTGTTGATTTAATAAATTCATTAATTGTTCTGCAAGCATTGGACTTATTGTTTTTAAAAATTTGTAATTGTATTCTATAGATTCATTTATATCAATTTCTCTAGACCATTCTTCTGTTTCAATTTTAGGGTATGGCTGTTTTAAATTCTCTTCGCACATTTCTTTTATCTGCTCTAATCTCACTATACCAAATACTTCATTTTCATTTACTATATGGTCTCTTATGACTGTGTTAATAATTCTTTCTTGATTATTTAATTTCTTTGGGTCTGTCATAAAATCATCTATTGTTTCGATTATATCTTCTATTTTTAAGTCTTTATCTGCGTTTACTACGTGTAGCCACTGAAAATTCAAATTGGGATTTTCACGATTTTTTAAATTATCCGATAAATGCTGTCCCATTATATATTGTTGACCTTCTATAAAACCCATTGTTTGATTTAGTAATATTCCATTAATTATAGTTGGTTCTTTTATTTCTTGCTTAAATATTTTGGCAATGGCTTCTGGTGAATTATTAGCTCTATCTGTTAATCTCTTTAAAACATTTTCAGGAGTTAATTCTTCTCCTGCTTGTTTCATCTTAATTAATTCATATTCTATCAATATTTCGTTTACACAAAACTTACTATCTTTCAATCTTTCATTTTCAACCATTTTTAAATCATTATGAGTTATTTTTTTATTCTTTACTACCCACTTTCCTAATAATTTTTCTGCCATCATTGATGGTGATTCAGCAAAATATTGTGCTAATTTAGTTTGATATTTTTCATTATCGATTATCTCATATGTTTCATTCATTTTATGTATCATTTCATGAATAATTGAAAACATATCAGATGGTGTTTCATTAAAAAATATATAGACTTTTCCTTTTTCATCTACTTCATTAAAATAATAATTTTTATCCTTATATTCTGATCTTGGTAAAATTTTTACTTTAACATTTCCATATTTCTCTTGCCTTATTATATTCATAAATTGATTTGCAAAATAAGGATTTATTTCCTGTTTTAAAAATTGATATACATTTTCTATTGATTCATTTATCGGAACTTTTCTAGACCATTCATGCTTCTCTACTCTTTGTGAATTTTGCGATGCTATCTTTTCACATAATGGTATTATTTTATTTTCTAAAAATTCAATAAATGGTTGTACTTCTTTTTCTTCAACAAATTCTGTTACTATTTGATCTAATGTTAATATTTCTTCCATTTTATTCTCCATATATTAGATTTTCTTAATTTGAATTTGTCTTTTGTGTATTTATTGTATTTTCTCATTTCGCATGTATTTATTATAGCATATTTATGCAATTATGTATACTACTTTTTACTTCTTTATTTGACTTTATATGAATTTGTATAATTTATTAATTAGCTCTCTTGTATAAAAAAGAGCAAAGCTGCTTATAGCTTTACTCTTTTTCATAATTAATTACGGTTTATTATCTCCATATAATCCTATTTTACATTTTTATTTCTAATATATTCACCACTAAATTCAGTTTCTAAGATATCCATGTGAAGTCTGTCATAATATTTTCCATTTAAAAACATAGCTTCTCGATCTGCTCCTGTGTCTTTAAAGCCACATTTCAAATAGCATTTATGTGCTCTTTCGTTTGCTGATAATAAATCTATTTTTATACTATGTAAGTTTAGATATTTGAATCCATATTCTAATAACAATTTGATTGCTTCTGTTCCAAAACCATGGCTTCTATATGACTCTTCTCCAATAAATATTCCTAATATTGCACTTCTTTCAATTAAATTTACTTTTTCTAAGCTAATTGTTCCAATTAATTTATCATTACTTAAATCTACTATGTCAAAATTGTATTTTTCAGGATTTTTAGCTAGATTATTAGCCCATTCACGTTCGTTTTCTACTGTTGTTATTCTTGTGGTTGCTGCTATATAATCTGTTATTTGAAAATCGTTCATCCATTCTGTAAATTTTAAAATATCTTCTTCATCTGTTGTTTTTGGTGATAGATAAATTCTATCACCCACTAATTTCTTAAAATGTGGCATGTTTACTCCTTTATATTTTAGTTTAAAGCTTCTATTAATTCTTTCATCTCTTGGTAATTTAATTCTACTAGAATATTATTTTTTGATGTTGCTTCTGCTAATTTCATTAGCTTTGTTATTGCTTTATTATATTCTAGCTCTGCTATTACTCTATTTTCTGTTATACTCACTAGTGTTAGTCTATAATCCTCAATTTGTCTGCCATCTTCCGTTTCATAATCAAGTGACTTTGGTAAAGATGTTAATACATTTTCAGTTAATGTACATACACATATTATTTCATTGTCTTTTGTATAAAAACGTGGTATTGCAGTGTAATATTCCTTTGTATTTTCATTATCTTTTGATTGCATTTATTTCTCCAATTTATTTGCCTATTTGTTCTTGGTTTTCTATTTCTTCTATTGTTAGTTTGCCTTCCACAAATTTATCTTTTAAATCTTTCCATTCATCGCTTAGTAAAAACTCCCTTGAAAGGCTAGCTTGATATGGATTTTTAAATATTTTTTTAAATTTCTGATCACCTTTTTCTATTTGGAATCCTAGTTCTTTAAAATTTTTTTGTAATGAATTTAGTTTTAATAAATCTGACACTGCAAAAATAGTCGCAACATCAGTAAAGCTACCTTCTTGCATTTTACATCTTATTTTTTCTAAGGCATCTGCTAAATATATTCCGCTGTCTCTTGCTTGCTTAGTTGTTATTTTTTTAAGGACAACATGCAATGCTATTGTTTCATGAATTACATGATATGATACAATATTATTTAATTTTATAAATTCATTTTTAGTCTGTTCTTTCATTTGTGTGTTTAACCAAGTTGATAACATTTCTATTGTAATATTTTCTCCAATTCTTTGTTTTACAATATGTTCAAACTCTTCATCGGACATTGAATTTATTTTCTTTAATATTTCTTGATATTTTTCAATATTGGCATTATTTTTCTGTTTGACTTGATTTTCAATTACGTTAATTGCTTCTTTTCTATTAAACATATTGCCTCCTTACTTTTGTTTAGATAATTATATATTAATGGGTTATAGAATACAATTATTTTATATTGTAATTAAGCTAAGTCTGTTTCTTTGATTCCATCTAAAAAAACATAATTATCCATATTGTATGCTAGATTTTTTTCTATTTGCTTTTTAGCGATTTTGCAAATTGTTGAAATTCTTTCATTATTTACTAGTGGATCTATGTATCTTACTTTTGCACTAAGATGTACATGGTAAATATCCTTTGGCTTGTTTGGCGAAATTTTTACTTTTTTGGCTTTTTCCCATATCTCATAAATATTTTGATATTTTGATTTTCTTACAATTTCAATTATATCTTTGTCTTTTACTTTATATAAATCTTCTAATGTAATTATATTTTCTTGATTTAACTTTTTCATTATATCTGCTAGGAATTGCATTGAATATCTTGTTCTATCTTCTCTATATATTATTGACAATCGGCTTGTAATCTTTATAAATTCTCTTGCAATTTTCTTAGTTTTAAATGCCATTTCATCAATGTTCTGCTCATTTTTTACAATTTTTATATCATTATATATTTCTTTTATTGTTTCTATATCTGACAACTTATATGTGAATAATGCGTTGGATAAAGAATATTCTAATCTATCCGATGATAACTGTGGTGTATCATTATCTGCTATTGGGTATAAATGATAATTATCGACTTCGTTTAATTTGATTTTATCTCTTTGTAATAAGGCCATTATTTCTTCAGAATTTTCTATTATTTGTGTTGTTAAATCTTCAGTTGATTCTTGAGTTATATAATCTTTATTCATAAAGTCTACGCAATGCTTAAATACTGGTGTTGCTATATCGTGGAACAATCCTGATAGAGTTTGCTTTTTGTCTTTTGTAAAATGCCAAATTATTAATGCCACTGCTATCGCATGATCCAAGCTTGAAAAAAAGAATTCACTTTCAAATAAATCTGAATATATTGTGCCACAGGTTATACTTATGTATTGTTGCTTTAACATTTCTTTAGTATTTATATAGTCATTTAGCCATGTTGGAAACTCTGGCTCTAGAATATTGAAATATTCTTTTAAATCTTTATTTATGCTTTCCATATAGTTGTTTTTCATAGATTTCCTCCATATACTATTATTTTGTGTTGTTTTTTTTAATATCTTCACCAGTAAATTCACTTTTGAATGTTAATTAATATATCAGTTTTATTTGTATGTATAATATAATATTTTGATAAAAAATAAA
>JABCOX020000121.1 GCA_013333395.2 Clostridiales bacterium
GTAATTTAAAATCAACTGATGGATCAAATAATGATTTAGCTTCTCAAATTGATACAAAAATTGCTTCTGCAATAAAGATTAATGGAGTGAAATCATATAAAGTTTATTATTCTGCAAATACAAATGCTACAGTTGATTTAAATAATGCTGATAACGGATGGACAACAGAGCTAATTGCTGATGTTAAATCATATTTGATAGAAGTAAATGATGTTTTAAAAAATGGTGGAGCATTTAATTTTGCATATAATTTTAAAACACCTGAAAATATGGAATATTCTATGATAGGTAAAACTATTTATTCTGTATATTATACAGTTTCAGAGATAGTTGGAAATGTCCCAAAGATGATTAATGCATCAGTTGTTGGATTGAAAACAACTAATATACCAGTGTTAAATAGTACAATGAAAATTTTTGATTATAATACAAATGTAGAATATCAAAATGGGCAAGATATACCATCTGGTAGAATGCTTAAATATGTTTTAAGTGTCAAGAATTCAGGTAAAGATGTTGCGAAGGATGTAAGTTATAATATAGTAGCTAATGATTATACGGCTTTATATGAGTTTACTGATAAGTATAAAAACAAATATGTAAAATTATCAAATAATAAAATTGATGGAAAAATATTAAATATTGAACCTGGAGAGACTGTAAATGTTGAATACTTGGTTTATAAAGATCGTATAGGTGAAGAAGGAAAAACACCTTATGAAGATCAAAGGATTGTTAAATTAACTGTAAATATTTTTGCTGAGAAATATGGATATGATGAAAAAATTGATTTGAATAATAATTTGTCTGAAGGGGGAATAGCAACATTTTTGATTCCTTCGGCAGAGGAAAACTTTGATGAAATGAACTTAAATGGTCAATATGGTTTTGATTTATATGTAAAGAATAATTCTTTTACAAAGCAAAATAATGTATTAATAAAAATGATTGTTCCGAAAGAATTAACAATTAAAAGCTCTAACTATAATAAAATGAAGTTTGATGAAAGAACACGTGAGTTAGTATTTGATATAGGAACTTTGAATACTAGGTATGATGTTTATAAAGATGAAATACCTGGTCAAGTGGATGAAAATAAAAAATCTTTTCAGAAAATATCAATATCTTTTCAATTAAATGCAGAAGCAGATGTAAAATCTGAAATCGAATTAAAAGCAGAAACATATGTTGATGTAAAGAAAAAAGTTGATACAAGTAAAATTTTAAAATATTCATTAAAAAATGTTTTAAATGTAGATGTTTTAGTTAGAAGCAATGTTGGAAATAATCAAACATTATTAGATACGGATAGATTAGAATATATTTCAGAAGTTGTAAATAAATCGAATGATGTTCAAAGAATAACAATTGTTGATAAGTTGCCAGTAAGTGTTGATATTGATAAGTACTTTGTTAAGATTGGAAATAACCCTGAAAAAGAATATAAATCTTCAAATTTGGCGATATCTATTGATGAAAATATAAATTCTGGAGAAAAGGTACAATTAAGAGTAATTACAAAACCAACATATTTAGGTAGTGTTGAATCTTTAATGCCAGTGTCGAATATGGTTGATATATATGTTAATTCTAATAAATATGGAAGTTATACTATAAATAATGTTATAAAAGGCACAGCCAATAGATATAGCGAGAATTTTAAAAAAGCTGGTGAACAATATAAAAGTTCTAAAAATGATACTGAATATAAATATAATATTAGTGGTAATGTTTGGAATGACATGAATCTAAATGGAATAAAAGATTATGATGAACTTAATATAAAAGATATAAATGTTTATTTATATAATGAAAA
This sequence comes from Clostridiales bacterium, assembly GCA_013333395.2. Lineage (GTDB taxonomy): Bacteria > Bacillota > Clostridia > TANB77 > CAG-508 > CAG-793. The sequence continues at coordinate 1,817 of JABCOX020000121.1, forward strand.
TGGAAAAGATTTAATATATGATCAATTTGGTAATCCACGTATCGTAAAAACTGATGAAGATGGCAATTATTTATTTAATAACTTGAAATCGGGGAATTACGTTGTTGTAGTGGATTATGATTCAAATAAATATAATTTAACTAATTATAAAGCAAATCTTAGTGAAGAATTAAATAATTCTAAGTTTATTAATAAAGATATTGCAAATAAAAAAGTTGCAATAACGGATGTTTTAGTTATAAATAAATCAAGTATATATAATGTAAATTTAGGATTAATTTCAAATGTTAAGTTTTCTTTAAAATTAATGCAAAGTATTAATAAAGTTGTTATTAATAATCGAACATTATCGGTAAAAGATTTTCGTAATTATTTAAGAGTTGATTTAAATAAAAAAGAAATCAATGATTCGAAAGCATATGTAGAATATAATATTTTAGTTAAAAATAATGGATTACTTGCAGGATATTCTAATTCAATAGTTGATTATATCCCAGATGGTTTTGAATTTGAACCAGAAATGAATAATGGGTGGCGCATCGGTGAAAATAATTATGTGTATAACGATACGTTGTCTAATGTATTGTTGAATCCTGGCGAAGTTAAGGAAGTAAAATTAATATTATCTTATAAAATAACAAATAATAAATTGAAGTTGACACATAATGTGGCTGAAATAGCAGAATCAGTTAGTGTTGATGGATTGCAAGATAGTAATAGTAAGTCATTTAATAAAAATGAAGACGAAGATGATTTTGCTTATGCTGATATATATTTCACAAATACAAACATAATGAATACTATATTTAAGATAATATTATTGATAATAATAATTATTATTATGTTTTTAAATTTTATAAATATAAAAAAATATAAAGAAGGAGGTAAAAATGAAGGCTAAATATAAATTAATTATTATCACCTTGATAATGTTGTCGCTTTTGTTTTTTACAAAAATACCAATTGCAAAGAGATATATGTTGCATGCAATTGACTCTAAAGCGACAGTAACACCTGTTACGCATGAAAATCAAAATAAGCCAACTGCTGAAGAATTAAAGCAGCAATATTTGGAAGAATTGATATCAAAAAATACTGATTCTGAATATGATTATATAATTAGATATCTTTCAAATGGCGGCAAGCTTGATAAAGCTAAAGAATTAGTAGAAATGTTGCAAGCAGTAAAAGATGGAAAAGTTCCTTATGAGAATTATATTGATGAAATTAATTTAGATGGTAGATATGATTCTGTAATTGATTTGCTGGAAGAAAATGATGATACGGATGCTGCTAAAAAATTAGTGCATGAAATTGATAAAGGGAAGTATGCAGGAGAAGGTAATTCTTATCAAAAGTATTTATCAAAGATTAATAAGAATCATAAGTATGATTATGTAATTAATTATCTTAAGAATGGTGGAGATGAAAATGTAGCTGTTAAAATGGTTAATAATATTAAAGCTGGGAAGTCTCCAGAGATTGAGTATAAAGAATATTTAGAGAGTCTTAATAGAGATGGCAAATATAATGAAGTTTTAAATTTTTTAAATAATGGTGGTTCTGAATCAGAAGCTAAAAATATGGTTTTGAAAATGGAAGGTTATAATTATTCTGAAAGTAGAGAGCCGGATTTTGCAGTATATAATGATAAAAGCTATTTTAAAATGGGATTGATGGAGCCTGATACTTATGGAAATGTTCTGAAGAATCAACCATATGTAATCGATAAAAAACTTAGTGGTCGCGGAGACCCTAGAATGTATACCTTATGGGCTGATAGTCATCCTGAAATGATGCCAGAATGGATTGCATATTGCGCAAAACATGGATTAGCTATTTTAACAGATCCGTTTAAAAAGGTTGATGCTAAAGCGTTAAAAGCATTAAGAGAAGATAAGCATCAAAAAAGAAAGGATATTGTAATTCCAGAAACAACATTAACTTTTAATAGATATGGAGATCCATATGATCATATCCCTCAAGATGTTTCATATGCAATGACATATCAAGGCAAAATGATGCTAGAAGGTCTTTCTGAGAGTGTTCTTGCTCAAATACAACAAACTATTTGGAATTCTTTAACATGGACAAATAAGTATAATGAACCTAAGAACACACCAGTTTCTTCAACATTTAGAAATGTTGAAGAAAGAGGGCTTAGATTAGCTTATGAAGGTTGGGCACCATTAATGTTTGAAAGGCCATCTGAATGGGATTCAATGAAGACTGGGTTGGCAAATCAAGTAACTCTACAGGCAACTAAATCGACGGTAATTGCAAGTGATGCAGAAATTGTAACAAGATCAGAAGATTTTGCTAATTTTCAATATTTAGTTGGAAATGAATCTTTATCTAATAAACAACATGTTACAGAAATTGATATACATGAATCAAATATTGATGAAAATTCAAAAACAAGTGCGGGAAATCGTCAAAATAATGATAATAAAGTAGTTAAAACATTTGTTGATCAAGAATCAAAAACAATTACAATGGGACCTTATAAATTGGGAATTTTTAATACCAGTGGTAATAATAATGAAGAAATTACTAACAAACTTACTAAAGATGGAAGAATGACTTTAGCTGATTTAGTTAGAAATGAAGTTTTGAGAAAAAATAGACATCAAACAAAAGAAAATACATTTTTGATTGGTGAATTTGCAGTTGATTTTGCTTATAAAAAAGATAATTCTGGAGTTAGAATTGACTCTGCTAATGATTTAGATATTGAGACTTACTATGGTAAAAACAATGCTTATTTAAATGATTCTAAAAAATATGAAGGCAAAACAGGAAGATTTCAATTATTAAATGGGAATCTTGAACAATATCCTGAAGGAGAACAATTTCCTGAGTTTGGCAAGGAGTTTTATATTAGATTTAATTCAATTGATGATAGAAATTTGATTGAAATAAAACCATTTATAAGTTTAAAATATGTAAATTCTCTAAACGGAGTAACAGCTTTGTATGTTCCAGAAAGTGCGAATTATAGTACGAGAATAAGTGGAAATACAGAATCAGAGGGTTCAATATCAGAATTAGCAAAAGCTTCGGGAATTATTGATCTTACAGATCCAAATGCTGATGGATATAATTTTTATGGTGGAAAAGGATTTGGTGATTATAATCAAATAAAAGATCCCGTAACTGGAGAAATGGTTGAATTAAGTTGGGAAAAATTCTTTTCAAGTCAAGAATATGCTCAAAAAATAATGAGAGCGGTATATAATAACACAGTGAATACCATAAGCAAAGGCGCTGGGGTAACAATTGAAAATAAATTTGAAAATGCTAAATTTGGTATAGGGATTGTACAAAATAAGAAGAATCCGTTTATTAAGGAATTTTATAAATTTGATAATATACAGGATGTTTCTCAAATACCAACAATGGTATTTGACGACATAGAAGCAAAAGAAAAAGATAATCCTTTTGCAATATCTAGTTCAAGTAAGTATATTGGTCCAATATTGAGTAATGTAAATGGTGGAAAAGTAAATGTTCCATTTATGTATTATGTTAGAAATGATCATCCGGGGAACTATATGACATATGATTATGAAAATGCGATGAATGTTAATGCTAATCATAGTTATTTTCCAGAAAGTCAAATACCTTATAATGGAACTGGAACTGGAAGAGATGTAGCGTTAAGACAGGCTACTCAACTTGGATATCAATTTATGAATAAATATTTTAAATTGGGAGTTTACTTTGATGATGCAACTTCAAGAGCTGCTGGTCAAATTAAAATAAGAGACGATAAAGGTTCGGGACAACCTGCAACAATACCAAGACCCTTAAAATATCCTAGTTTATGGTATGATTTAAATTGGGAAGAAGAAAAGCCTTATCCAGAAACTGATAGATGGAATGATGGTAGAGAGGGTAGTCTTGAACACAATTATACATTTGTTAAAGTTGAGACTCATTTAACAGGAAAACATACAGCTATGAATTTAGGTGGTAATGTATGGCAAGTTGTTCAAGAAGGTAAGGAATCAAGAAAATTCAAATTAGATTCTTCAATGCCGGAATATGAAAAATTAAAACATAATGTTCAAGGAATTCAAGTTAATTTGTTTGATTTAACAGCAGGTACAGGAACATTGACAACTGATCCAAATGCAGTTGGTAAATTGGTTGCAACAACTTTGACTGATGCTAATGGTAATTATGGATTCCAATTATTGAATCCAATGCATAAATATTATGTAACATTTACATTTAATGGAATGCAATTTAAGAAAACAGATATTGGTGTAAATTCAGTTAGTGATGATGAAGCTAATAGAAATACAGCTGAAGAATTATCAAGATATCAAAGAGATGGTAATGATCCAAGTCAAGATATTACAACAAGTGGTAGACAGGATGTAAATGATAGATTTATGAGAATATCTGCAGGAACTAAGAGCTATCCAAAAGGAAAAGGTGGAGAAGGAAAAGCATATGGTTACTATTCTAAGCTAAGAGATGTAAATGGTAATTATATTCCTTATACATCACATATTGATAATGATGTTAAATTGAATTCAGGAGCTTTAAGATATGCGGATGCATTATATGAAATGCATCAAGCTGGTACACATGCTGATTATAATATGACTGATGCTCATTCAATGTATCAAACATATACACCGGTAGGTTCATTTAGTTCAAATTATGCTTCAATTAAAAAGGATTTCTTATCAAGAATTGGACAAACAGCTGAAGGTGAACAAGTTTGGGATTATATGATGGATACAATGGTAACATCAAGAAATATAGAAGCTTATCCTAAATCAAATCAATTTTTTATAGGAGATATTGGTACTGTTGATGCTAATGGACATAATCATACTCAAGATGAAGATAAGATAATAAGAGATGGAATAACATATGAATCTTTATATAAAAGAAATTATGATTTTGCTAGAAATGTTGATTATGGTATTGAAAATAGAGTTTCTACAGATTTATTCTTACAAAAAGACTTATCATCTGCAAGAGTCCTTGTAAATGGTACTGATCAAACATATAGATATGGTGGAAAACAAAATGTTGATTATGCTAATATATCAGTAAATACAGGATTACAAACAACTGCTGATTTATTGTATAACAGAATAAATGATCCACTATATAATGGTAAAGAAAGTTATAGTAGACAAATAAGAAAATCAGAATATTTGTATAATGCTCAAAATGTTTATACAAATGGTGATGCAAATAAAAACTTACAAGTATATGTAACATATAGAATTGCTGTTAAGAATTATGGTGAAACTAATGTTGCTGTTAATGAAATTGCAGATTACTACGATTCAGAATACTTAGAACATGATATGAACAATCCTTATATTAAGGAAGGAACATACTTTATAGATAGGGATGCTGATGATAGAGGACGTAATCCACAAGATGGAACTACTGCAACAACTTCAAATAGTTCAGATGCAAGTGATGCAAAAACAAGATTGGATGTTCCAGGAGGAGCAACATCTTCTTATACCGGTTTATTTATTAAAGGTATGGGTGAAGTTAAATCTGGTGAAACTAGATTTGCTTATGTAACATTTAAATTAAAGAATGATGAATCTGGAAGAATAAAATTAAATCAAGATATTGAAAGTGGTAATTTAAAGATTGGTGTTAAGAACTTAGCAGAAATTAATATGTATAGTTCTACAGAATCTGATGATGCTATTAGAGGTATTGTAGATATTAATTCTATTCCAGGAAGTATTTCAAGTAATGATTTTGATAGAGAAGGAAATATTATTACAAGTGAAAATCCTGTTGAAAACAGATTAGAAAATGATACAGATAGATCGCCAAATGTAATTATTTATGTACCGGTAAATGATAATAATCAAAAGGTAATTAAAGGTTATGTGTTTGAAGATCAAAGAAATACAACATCAAATGAAGCTGTTATAGGTAATGGTGTTTATAATGCAAAAGATGATAAAGATCAAAAAATTGATGGTGTTACAGTTCAATTAGTTGAATTAGTAAAACAAGTTGATAATAAAGGTCAATGGACAGGAAACTATTCTGGTGAACATGTATGGACAAGTAAATATTATCCAATAGTTCAAAAGAATAATGGATATGTTATTGATGATGCTGGTGTTTATGAAGATGCTACAAGATATTACAGTGGTAAAGTTGTAGTTGATCAAAATGGACAAAAAGTAGTTCAATCAAAAGTTATGGTTTCTGGTGATCCAAAGAATACATCTAAATTATTAAATGTAAATCCAATTACATTAACAGAAGATGGTGGAAAAGGTGCATATGCATTCTCATCTATAGTATCTGGTGATTATTTTGTTAGATATATATATGGTGATACAACACAAACTGTTTTAGTAAATGATGAAAATACGGATGTTAATAGATTATTAAATACAGAAGCAGCTTCAAAAATTGGAGCAGTTGATGTAAATAGTATTGTATCAAATAATGATAACAAATATGTAAGTACAAGTAATGGAAATGATGGATTTGTAACTACAGTTAATGATAAAGTTCTTGGATTAAATAATAAGTCTTTCAATGGACAGGATTATAAATCTACAGTTTATCAAAAAGGCATTGCACAAGATCCAAGCGGTGCTAATAGATTAGGAATTAAGGAATTTGTTGATTATGATAATCAAAACTATTCTGAAAATGGTCAAATTTCAAATGGAACTAATAAAAATGTAATGTATTATTACAATATTGCCAAAGGCGATAGTCAAAAAGGAATTTCAGATGCGAAGGATGTTGAAGCTTTCAGAAGATATGTAAATGCATATTCTAATGGAGAAACTCAAACTTCTAAGAGTCTTAGAAATGAATTAAATGAGATATTAAGATCATTTGAAAAAATCTCTACTAATACTATTGCAGAGAATGGAAACACATGGAATGCTCAAAAACAAAGAGAGCAACAAATTGCAATGTTAAAAGAGTTAATGAAAGAAACTAAGATGGTTGCGCAATCTGGTGTTATTGACTTAGAAACAGAATATAATAGAACTAATGTTGAAGGTCAAGCTGATAAGAAGTTTAGATTTAATACATGGAATAGTGGTAGAGGTGATACTTATGATATAGGTCAACCACCAAAGACTAATGCTACAGATACAGAGTTAGTAAATACAGTTGATGATTTGAATTTAGGACTTGTTCAAAGACCTGAAGCTCAATTGAAATTAACAAAGAATGTTGGAAACTTTAAGTTAGTATTAGCAAATGGTACTACAATGTTCGATGCTGAACCAGGACAATCAGTAAATAACCTATATTTCGGAAAACACAATGGACATACAGCTGAATATGATAATAATCATCCAGGTGAATTTAATTTAAATCCAAAAGGATTGAGATTAACAAATGTTCATGTAAATAGAAAGAATGGTAAAAATACTCCGGAATTAGTTCAAGGATATATGGATGATGAGTTAATGGACGGTTCTCATGTTGAAGTTACTTATAACTTAACTGTTGAAAACGTTGGTGAAGTTGATTACTTAGATAATCAATTCTACTACACAGGTATAACAAAAGATAATAGTGATAATAACAAATCAAAAACATCTGCGAAAACAATTGTAGATTATGTAACAAACTCATTTAAGTTTGATAAAGGTTCTCAAAACTCTGATGGCAAGAAATGGACTGTTAGAAATAAGGATGAATTGATAGCATCTACAAAAACTAATAATTATAAAGATGACTTAGTAAATAGAGTCTATAAAGATGAATTAAGTGGATATACAACATTATTAACAACTGATGAATTATCTGCAGAATTGGTACCACAAGCTGGTAAAAATAAAGGTAACAATAAGGCTACAGGTTCATTGAAATTAACTACATTAGTATCTTCAACAAAGAATGCTAATGACCTAGTTTATAATAACCTTTCAGAAATTGTTGAAACTAAGAACTCTTTAGGTAGAAGGGCTCAATACTCAATTAATGGTAACCAAAGAATGGCTGATCAGACAGTTGGAGCTGATGCTATATCTGAAATAGACGAAAATGATAATAGATATAATCAATTTACACCAGTGGATTTAGTAAATCCTGCTGAAATTGATGCTGATAGTGCTCAAAAAGTAGTTCTATTACCACCAACAGGTGAAAATAGAAATTACATTAAAGTAGTAATACCAGTAATTATCGGATTATCAATTGTAATGGCAGTAGTTATTACACTAAGTGTAAAGGCTCTTAAGGGCAAAAAAGAATAATTTAATATTATTTTAAAAGCTGAGTGCGAAAGCATTCGGCTTTTTTTATGTTTATTGTTTATATATTTGGTATTTTAAAACTGGAAAAGAAAATAAGTATACATAAAAAGAAAAAATAATGTAAAAAGTATTGATTTTTTGAAAGGATGCTAGTATAATAGATAATAGTACTTTACAAGAATATTACAAAAATAATATATAAAAGTAATGAATATGTAAAAAAGAGACTAATAAGGATTATAAGCTCATAAATATGACTTAGAAAAATATACGTACAAAAGATTTTTTAAATACGAATGAATAATAATTTAAAAATTGAAGGGAGAAATCATGAGCAATAAATTAGTTAAAATATTTTTATTTATAATTGTAATGCTTGGATTAGCGATATTTACAGGATCTGTAAACGCTGTTGGAGAGGATCGTTTAAAATTTAATTTTACTAGTGATGAACCAGTAGATTTAAAAAGCACATTATTTTGTGCTCAACATGGGTATAGAACTGCTTTGTTTGATGAAAACAACAATAAACAAAGCTATGTTGAGTATAAGAAAACTGGTGAAGAAAATGAAGTTGAACCATCTGTTGGATATGCTTTATGGAAAAGAAATGTTGATGGAGATGATTATGATAAGTCTAAATATAGTATTCAACACGTAGTTTGGAGATCTGGAAACTGGGGTAATAAAAGTAATGTGTTAGAAGATGGATCAAATCCATTTAGAATTGGGGAGTCTACTAATTTAACACCAATTGATAATGAAAACCTTGAAGTTAGAGCTAATGATTATGGTGAAGTTTATTATAATATTTTCAAAAAATTAGAAGGATCTGAAAAACAATTATTTCAATCACAAACAGTTGAAGGTGATTTAAAAGTTTTAGTTGATCAAAAAACTGGAACTTATACAGTTGGACCTTATAAATTAAATTTAGCTATTGATGGTGCTTCTGATGCTTCAAAACAAATTTTATATAATGAATTAATTGCAAATGGAAATAAAGGTTTTACATCTTCAAATAGATTCGCTAAAGTTGGATCTATTGATGGAATGAATGGTAGTGATGCAGAATTTTTAGATAGTAAGGGAAATAAAATAATGTTCCCTAACTTTGTTACAGGTGAAGAATTTTTTGTTAGATTTAAACCAAATAATGAGGGGGCTATAGCTGAAACTGGATCACCAGTTATTAAAGTTAAGTGGTTAAAATATACTTCTGCAAGAGTTGTACATTATAAACCTTATAAATTTTCATACTATCATAGATTTTCTTCATCTAAATCAGTAGTAACATATGAATCTCATAGAAGATCTCAAAAATATGGATATGCAAAAGGAACTATGGTTTTAAAAGGTAAAAACGGAGATAGTTATACTTTAACTGTAAGAACTGGTAGTGTTCCTATATATTCTGAAGAAGATGATGATGGAGATGTTAGATATTATTTAGTTGATAACAATCAATTAGTTGAAATTGATTTGGAAAAATCTAATATTGATATGACAATTCAAAAAGTTAATGAAATTGTTTTAACTAAAGAGCTTAAGAAAGAAGAAGAAATTCCTGGTGAAGAACTTAAGGAAAAAGAAATCATTAAAAAGACATATGATTATGATTATGGTGCAGATTGGTTTGAAGTTAAGTTAAAGTTAATTTCAAAGAAGATTAATGTTAAACTTGGTGGACGTGTTTGGTTAGAAATTGGAGATGTTAAGACTAATGAAATAGATGGTAGAAAATCTGATAAGGATCAACCATATGCTGGTATGTTGGTTCAATTAGTTGAATCTAATGGCACATTAGTAGCTACAACAACAACTAATGCTAATGGACAATATCAATTTGAAAACTTAAATCCTTTAAAGAAATATTTTGTAAGATTTGTTTATAATGGTGAATTATATCAATCTACATTCTATAAATATGACTTATCAGGTGGTTTTTCAAATGCTAAAGATGTTGAAAGAGAAGCTTTTAATACTAGGTTTGTAAAAATAGATTCTACACCTAAAAATTATAAAACTGATAATTGGCATAAATCTTATGCTTTAGAAACAAAATTAGCTCAAGAAAATGGAGAATATATTTCTTTTGGAGAAAGAGCTTTAAGATATAAAGATGTATGGGCTAAATTCCTAGAATTTTCAACTACAGAGATGTCTTATGATAAAGCATATATTAAAGTTGATGAATGGATGGCTTCTTTAAGTGTTGCAGCACAAGAAAGAGCTGATGTAATTAGTTTTATCAAAGATTGTATGATTAATGCAGTAACAAATGTAAATGACAATTTATCAGGTGTTCAAATTTTATATCCTGTATATGATCAATTTGCTATAGTTGATGAAAATAATCCACCTGAAAATGTGGAAAGTGTTGATTTAGATGTTAAGTATTTCTATTTATATACTAAAAAATCTGATCAAAGTAGATATGTTGATTTTGGAATTAATGAGAGAAGATTAAATCAATTATCAATTCAAAAAGACGTTTATAAAGCTAGAGTTATTGTAAATGGTAAAGTGCATGATTTTTATTATAATAAAAAAGATGCAAATATGGATGACAATGGTTCATGGTCAATTGCAATAAGAGCAGCTGATGAATTATATAATGGTGATTATACATATCAAAGAGAGCTTAGAAAATCTGAATACTTATACAATGCTGCTAGTGTTGGAGCAGATTCTGCTAAAGATTTGAAAGTGTATGTAACTTATAGAATCGCTGTTAAAAACTTAGGCGATGTTGATACAACTGTTAATGAGATTGTTGATTATTATGATGATTCACAATATGAGTTTGACGGTACATTAAATGGTAATACATATGCACCAAATTCTTATAATGAATATGATGCTAATGGAAATGTTTCTAAAACTTATTCTAATACTTTTGTAGGAGATAGAAATGGAAA